>JALWZS010000001.1 GCA_027002475.1 bacterium
CCTTAAATCTGGAGACGTTGTTGTCACAACCGAGATGGAGCATCACTCAAACTATCTGCCGTGGCTCAGGCTTAAAAAGCAAAAAGGAATTAACCTAGTTGTTCTACCTTTCACTAAGGAGTATAGGTTAGACTTTAAGTACCTTTTACGTAGAAATCTGCCAAAAAAGAAAATTAAACTTGTTGCGATAACTCATGCATCAAACGTTTTTGGAACAGTAAACCCTATTAAAGAGATAATTAGTTATTACAAGTCTGAAGGGATTAATGCGAGGTTTGTTGTGGATGCAGCACAGTCTGCCCCACATATTAAAGTTGATGTACAGGATTTGGGGTGTGACTTTTTGGCGTTTTCATCGCACAAGATGCTAGGTCCTGCTGGCGTTGGAGTGTTGTGGGCAAAGAAAGAGCTTTTAAGCGAGACGGAACCACTTTTTGTTGGTGGGCATATGATTGAGCGAGTAACCAGAAACGAAGTTACGTATGCTCCACCTCCTGCAAAGTTTGAGGCAGGAACAGGAAGGCTTGAAAGTGTTGTTGGGTTAGGAGCCGCAATAGATTACTTAAACCAGCTAGGCATGAATAATATTAAAGAGTATGAAACTAAGCTGACAAACTATGCCCTGCAACGGTTTAATGAACTGACGGGGGTTTCTTTGATTGGTCCGAGGGATTTTAGTAATAGACTTGCCGTTTTTTCTTTTATTATTCACGGAGTTCATCCTCATGATGTTGCAGAAATTTTAAATGAGCAAGGGATTGCAGTTAGAGCGGGACACCACTGCGCACAACCAATAATGATTAGTTGTGATATTGATGGAACAACAAGAGCATCACTTTACATTTACAATACTAAAGACGACATAGATAAATTAATTGCAGGAACACGCAGAGTAATGGAGGTGTTTCATCCTAAGTAACAAACAACGATCTAAAATTGCAAACAATACTAAAGAGACTCTTAACGTAGCCAAGAAGACTGCTTCTAGCTACTAATGCTCTTTAAATGTTCATGGGTTGTGATTTGATATTTGTAATTTGAACATATGTCTGACTCAATATACAAACAAAAAATCTTAGACTACATCGACGATCCAATAAATAGTGGACAAATAAAAAAGCCTGACTTAAGGGCACATAAAAGTAATCCGCTATGTGGTGACGAGGTGGACATAACTATTCGACTTGACGGTGACGTGATTAAAGATATTAAGTTTTCGTCTAAAGGATGCGCAATTTCAAAGGCGTATGCTTCCATGGCAACGGAGTTGGTTCAAGGTAAAACCTTAAAAGATATTCGAAAGATGACAGATGAGGATATTGTAAAAGAATTAAATATATGCTTAACTCCAGCTAGATTAAAGTGCGCTCTTCTTGGCTTTAGGACGATTAAAAAGGCAGCTGATGAAAAAAGCCGTCATCATGAGGAATGAAATGACGCGGCGTCTTTAGGCATAAATATCGCTAGCTTTCTGCTTGCTCCCATGCTTCTAGACTTTCCTTAGCTGCTTGTTCTTCTATCTTTTGCAAGATAACTCCCATTTGTACACGCACGAAGTCGCCGACTTTTATGTTCTCATCACCAACAAATGCGGTTTGGGTGGTATGCGGGTACTTGATTTCAGCTTTTCTGCCTTCAATTTTTACTACTTTACCTGGAATTGCAATACACATATACTAAAGGTGTCCACGAATAGTGTACACCAGCTACTATGAGTGATAAAGCCCCAAATGGGAAAAAGAAAATGGCAGTTGGATGGTTCTCTTTTACCTGTTGTGAGGATAGTACTGTTCTTTTTACAGAGCTTCTTAATGAAAACTATGACGAGTGGCGGAAGCTTGTTAATTTTCAGCACGTCAAAGCATTAAAAACCGACAACAAATTAGAAGGGTTGGACGTTGCGTTTGTTGAAGGTGCAATCTCGGCTCCAAGCCAAGAAAAAGAGCTTAAAGAAATCAGGGCAAACGCTAAATACCTTGTGGCGATTGGTTCGTGTGCAAGTACGGGGTTGCCATCAGCCAGCAGGAATGAATTTAGTGAAGATGACAAAACAGATAGAATCCGTTGGTATTTTGAGACGTTTGATTATGGTGAAAAGGTGAAACGACTTGACGAAGTTGTTAAGGTGGACGATTATGTAAAAGGATGCCCAATGAATGTGGATGTGTTCTTAGGGGTTCTAACTAAATATTTGCAGAAGTTTGGGTTGGTAGATAAGGACGTTACAAGTTAGATGTTTGTGGCGTCTTATTGCGGGTAAGAATCAAAAGCCATTGGACTGCCACGCTTCGCTCGCAGTGCCGTGGAATAATAAGATGCATTCTGGGAATATAACAATAGAAAACATAACTAAAGTTGAAGGATCGGCTGGTCTTGAGGTAACTGTAGAAAACGGGCAGGTAAAGGATTTAAAGTTTAAGATTCAAGATTACCGACGTTTTTACACCGACGCTGTCAAAGGAAAACCGTTTATATCAGTACCGCTATTTTTATCTAGGATTTGTGGGACCTGTTCTGTTGCGCATCTTTTTGCTTCCATTAAGGCCATTGAGAAAACACAGGGAATTGAGGTTAGCGAACAAACAAAGATACTACGTCGTCTTGCATATGACGCCTTGATGATTCGTGACCATGCGTTACACCTTTACTTTTTCGTCTTGCCTGATGTTTTGGGGATTGATTCAATCCTTGATATACCTGAGGATCATGACAATCCAGCACATATCCTTTTGCACGACTCCTTTGATATAAAGAAGGTAGGTTCCAAGATATCGGAGGCAATTATTGGTGCTGTGGTACATGCACCTTATCCAACACCAGGTGGGTTTATTAAATTGCCCGACGATTCAATTTTTCCTGAGCTTATTGAGGATCTAGAAAAGATTCGTCCGCAGGTTATTCGAGGGATTAAGTTCTTTGCGAACTGGAAAGAGGAATTTATTAGAAACTCTGACTACTTAGCTCTTAGCTCAAATGAGCGTTATGCATTTTTAGAGGGAGATGTTGTAAATAGCTCAGGTCGTAGAGTGGGGGAAGATAACTTCTACGACTTTTTAAGGTCTGTCGTTATCCCTTACTCGCAAGCTGAAGGATATGTGTTTTCTGATGTTCACGAGGACTATTTTGTGGGTTCACTTGCTAGACTTAACTTTAATAAAGACAAACTTAACGAATTTACTAAGCGAGATATTGCAAAATACTTGGACTTATTCCCATCTGATAACATACATCACAACGATTTGGCACAAGCAATTGAGATCTTGCATTGTGTCGATGATGCTATAGATATCCTGAAAAACCTTAAGATAAAAGACGAGAAACCAATTAGGAAGGCGCCACAAAAGGGTAGAGGTGTTGGGGTTGTCGAGGCACCTAGAGGCATTTTGTACCATATGGCAGAAACTGATGAAAAGGGCATGATAGTTGATTATGATGTTATTGTCCCTACTTCACAAAACCAGATAAACATAGAAAACGACTTAAAAAAGTACTTTAATGAGAATATTGGTACAAAAAGTCGGGAGGAGCTTAAATTTGATGCTGAAAAGATAATACGAGCTTATGATCCTTGCATGTCTTGTGCTACCAACTTCCTTAAGATGGAGTGGATTGATTCTTGAGGGATAGGCTTTCCCATAGGGATACCAATTATGGTTAGGCGTTTAAGCTTACCTAGTTTCTTTAAGTATTTTAGTTGAAAATTAAGGTCAAAGTCATGTGCGGAAACTCTTGGTGAAAGCGCTAGGTTGTCAATCGCACTTTCATCAAATAGTGTTACTTTTTCTAAGCCTTGTACTGTGTCCATAATGACAACATGAGGCTCGTCGTCAAAGGGTAAATCCTCGTTGGGCTTAACAAAGCGCCAAGTAATTCCTTTAATATTTGTTGATGTAGCAATCTCAAGTGGCTTAGAATCAATTACTACGTCTGGATTTCCAAAGACGTAAATAGTCATAATCTAATTGTAGCAGTCGATTTAAGAGCGAATCTCTTAAACTGCTTAATATATGTTAGGATGAAAACGTGGATATAAAGGCTTTGCAGCTTGCATGTAGGTTTGCGCTGCCTCCTAATGCTAAAGGGTATTGTGGTAGGAACAGTGCTCCTGCAAAATTCATAAAGTGCATAGAGCAGGGGAGCTGTGAAGAAGTGATGGAAGAGATTGAAAAATTTATTGTTTTGCACCCATACCTTAAAACAATTGCTGATATTGTTGAAAAAAATAAATTCGACTACGATGTTATAGAGGCGTATTGGCTAGGAAACGACCTGTTAAAAAAGATAAAACCTTTTCATTATGATTTACTTTTAGAAAACTTTGCGAAACAAGGAGTACCCGATTTTTTTATTAAGACTTTACAAGAAGAAAAACCCAAAGGGTTTGTACCAACACATCTTTTTCAAGTGATACATGTAGGTGTGGGGCGAGCAAGCGGTGTGGTCCCGTTTAATCTTGCAAGCATCAATGAATGTATGATTCGGTGGGGTAAAGTGCTAGAGATAAATAATAAGTCTGCTTTAGTTTTAATAAATAGTCTTAAGCAGGAGGCTAAAATGTATGTTTTGGCTACTGAAGAAGTTACTATAAATCTTGAAAGCGGACTAGAAAGCAATTTGCAAGTTGGGCAGGCAGTTGCAGTTCATTGGGGAAATATTATAAAAGTTCTGAATGATGTTGAGATAGAAAAAATAGAATTTTGGACTAATAAAACGCTTGATGCTTGTAATCAGTAAGCGGCTATTTGCTGTGGCTCGCTTGCTAAAGTTGCTTTATAAATAAGCCAGACACCTACCCCCACAAGTACTAATTGTGATAAGAACCCTTCGTTTAGTGTATGTGTGACAAAGAACGCTGAAAGAATGTTAGTGATTATTGTTGCTCCAACTAGGATTGACGCGACCGTGATTGCAGGGGCATATTTTAGTGCTCTGTACCAAGTGGTTACATAAAGAAGAAGCGTTGACATAGTAATAACCATCCAAAACGCTTGTTCTGAGGAGATTTGTTTAAGACTACTAAGTGAAAACGAGCCGCTTATTGTCGCTATCAGGAGCAAAATTACTGCTCCGCCTGCCATTCTCGCAGTTGCTAATACATCCGGATCGAGCTTTTTTAACGCTTTTTTAGCAATGATTGTTTCTACTGCCCAAAGAATGGTTGCTGATAATACCATTAGCTCTCCTGTACTATATGTAAGACCTTTAAATCCCCCGATCATGAAGTTGCTAATAAACAAAACCGTAACAGCAATAATCTTTGAAATAGTTGGCTTTTCTTTTAAGAAAAAGATGGCTAAAATTGCTACCCAAATAACAAGCGTTTTGTGTATAAGTGCTGCATTTATTGCAGGAATAATTGATAGACCAGTAAAGAAAAGGTAAAAAGGCAAAGCCCCACCAATTACAGCAATACTAACAAGAAGCAATTTTTGCTGCTTATTCACATGCAAGAGTGTTCGCCATTTTGCGGTTGCTAATATCCAAATAAGTAAAATCAGTCCAACACCGGCGTTTTTAATGGCTGTGAATGCGATTGGAGGTGTAATAGCGCCGACTGCAAACTTATTAACAAAAATTGCAATACCAGAAACAAGGGCTGTTAAAAAAGCTAACTTAACTCCTCGCTTAACCATCCTATCTTGTTTATATTACAAACAAACTCCTATCGCAAATTGAGGGTTACGCGGGCCAGAGTTGTTCGCCGGTTTCGATATCTTTTACAATAATCGCCTTTACTGGGCAAGCTTGCGCAGCCATTAGGATTGTGTCTGGAAGATCAGAAGTCTCCTCATTCATTACTGCAATGTTGTTTTCATCTAGCTCGAATGTGTCGGGAGCCATTGCAACACATGTTGCCGCACCAATACAAACATCTCTTAGTAAAGTAACCTCGTATTTTCCGACCTTTATTACTTGTGTATTATCTGCCATCAACTTACACCTCCTTTTTAACTATATGACTTTAGAATCTCTTTTAACCCATCTCGTTTAATTGGGATTTTAACAATTGGTGTTTGTTTTAATTGTGGGAAGTGTGACTCATTAGTTGGTTTTTCTACTTCATAAAATATACCAACAGGAATGTCATTTTCACCAAACTCCATTGCTTTCATAAATGCTGCTGCCTTATCTGTCCTGTCCCAGTCGTCAGGTAACGGAGTTGTGTTTTGTTGATAAAAAGTGTGAGTACAAACTTTGTGGAATGTAACGCAGGGTTGTAGTACGTCAATTATTGCGATTCCTTTGTGCTTGTTGGCCTTAATGAGTATCTCTTTTAGGTTTTTAATGTCACCTGAATAAACTCTGGCAACAAATGTTGCGCCTGACGCAATTGCAAGCGCTGCTGGTGAAAACGGTTTGTCTGGGTTACCAAACGGTGTTGATTTAGTCGGATATCCTTGTTGAGTAGTTGGTGATGTTTGACCTGTTGTTAGCGAGTAAAGCTCGTTGTCATGAATAACTACTGTAATGTCATGATTACGCCTGCATGCGTGGATAAAGTGGTTTCCGCCTTCACCCATACAGCCACCGTCTCCGATGAAAGAAAATACATTAAGTTTATGGTTTGCCATTTTTATGCCTTCTGCAACTGGAAGTGCACGACCATGTAATCCTTCAACCGAATTGATTTTTGTAAAGTTAACGATATGACCATTACAGCCAATATCTGCAGTCATTGCGGTGTTGGTATTATCCCAGCCTTGCTCTACTGCTGCATTTTTAAATGCTGCCCAAATTGTGTAGTTGCCGCATCCTGGACACCAGTTTGGTTGGTGTGGTGTTGCTAAATCAGCTAGCGTTGTCATGAACTTACTCCTTTCTTTAGTACTTCTTCTATTTTATTTTGAATCTCCTTTGGATAAAATGGACGACCGTCGTATTTAAGTAACGTGTCATCAACTACAAATCCAGTTTTTTCGCGAAGTAATCCGGTAAAGTGAGCGCCATAGTTTAACTCAGCACTAATTGTGTATTTTGCCTTTTCTAGCATTCTAGTTAGAGCCTGCGTTGGGAAGGGGTTCATCCACTTTACTTGGATAAAGTTGACATTGTCGTATTTTTCAATTGCTTGCAAGATTGCACCTTTGGTACTACCCCAAGAAATTATTGTAATGTCTGCATTTTCTGGGCCGTGCAGAACTGGTTCTTCCATGTCTTCTCTTGCACATGTTTCAAGCTTTCTCATGCGTTTTCGCATTTGGGTGTTTCGATTATCGATCTCTTCGCTTGAGTAACCGTATTCATCATGCTCGTCTGAGTTGGCAATAAAGAAGTTGCCGACACCAGCAGCTGAACGCACGGAAATACCATCTTCGCTATCTGCGTAGCGTTTGTAGTTAGGAGTTGGCTCCATAGTAAACTTACCTCGATCTATCTTGTAGTCAGAGTAGTCAAAGTATGGATAGTTTTGGTCGCTTTCACAAAGGTCTTTGTCGATGAGTACCACAACTGTAGTTTGGTACTTTTCTGCCAAATTAAACGCTTGCATTGTGGTATAAAAAACCTCTTTAGTATCACCAGGTGTTAGAACAATTCTTGGAAAGTCGCCTTGATGTGCATGCAAGACCAATCTTAAATCGCTTTGTTCACTCCAAGTTGGAAGTCCTGTTGCTGGTGCCCCGCGCATTCCTTCGATAATTACAAGTGGCGTTTCTGTAATTCCAGCAAGTCCGTAAGTTTCTGCCATTAAGCTAAACCCGCCGCCTGAAGTTGCAACCATTGACCTAGCACCTGCAAAAGCTGCTCCAATTGCCATATTCATTGCTGCTATCTCATCTTCCGGTTGTTTGTAAATGTAGTTAAACTCTTCTTGATGACGAGCCAATACATGTAAGATATTGGAGATTGGGGACATTGGGTAAATAGCTGCAAACTGCATACCAGCTGCAATTGCACCAAGCGCGGCTGCTTCGTTGCCGTTAAGTACCATTTTGTGCTCACCCTTTTCTGCTGGTTCTAGTGGGTTGGTAAATTTGTGTCCAAAGTTCTTGAGAGCAAAATCGTAACCTAATTGAGCCGCTTTTTTGTCAGAAGCGACGATTTTTTCACCCTTATCACCAAATTCATCTTCAATGAGCTTAAACATGATGTTTAAATCTCCTCCCATAATTCCAACAACTGCCCCTAGCGCCACTGTGTTGATTAAAATGTCAGAGCCGCCTGCTTCCTTTGCAAACTGAGCTAGCGGAATAGGGCAAAGGTGAACAGTTTCAGGAACGTTATCAGTGTTTAATTTTTTGTCGGAATCGAAAAGGAGTCCAGCGCCAGGAGTTAGTTCCTCTAAATGTTTATCTATGGTTTCTTGATTTAGGGCAATTAAAAAGTCTATCTTGGACTGAGTGGCGGCAACGTTGCCTTTTGATATGTTTACCTGCATTACGTTATGTCCACCTCGAATGATTGAGGGGTATTCAACGTGTGTGAAAATGTTATATCCGGATCGGCTGGCAAACCTAGCGAGTAAAATCCCAGAGGCCTTTATACCTTGTCCGGCCATGCCTCCAATTGTTACTGTAAAGATTTTACTTTCCACTATGAAAACCTCTCTTTATAAATCTTATCTTTTGTGGCGCCATTTGCAAGTAGCACTTCTGTTGCGCTTTCTATCATTGCTGGGTGACCACACAAATACGTGCTTGTATCGCTTGCATCTTTAAAGTTTTCTTTTACTAACTCGGTGACAAATCCAGAATGTCCTTTCCACTTAGTCGTTGGTTTCCAGATTACATATTCAAAGTTAAAGTTTTTGTATTTTCGTTTTAGTGCTTCGAAGTGTTTTTTCCAGAATATCTCCTTTTCGTAGCTTAATCCGAAATAGAGCGTAATCGGACGTTTTTCGTTTAGTTTAGTTAGTGCCGTGTCAATCATGCATCGGACTGCACTAATCCCTGAGCCAGTAGCTAAAAATAGCAAGCGCTTAGAGTTGTCGTTATGATTGAAGGTAAACATTCCAAATGGTCCCATATAGGTCATGATGTCGCCGACCTTTAGTTTGTCAAAAAACTGTGAGCCTGGTCCTCCGGGGCGGGTATCAACAAGTAAGCCAAAGTGGTATTCGTCGGTATAGGTGGCAATAGAGTAAGCACGGATGTTTTTAGGGTCGACTTTTACACTGATATATTGACCGGGTTTTAAAAGTAATGGGGTTTGTGTTTTAAATTCTAAATAGTTAAATTGAGTTGCCAAGACTTCGTGTTTTGTGCATGTGGCGGTTTGTAATTGTGGTGGCTTTGGGGTGGGCTTTGCTCCGTCTCTTAGGATGATTTTTCCATCAACGGCAAATACATCATTTAACGTGACAACAACTGGGTTTATCTCGATATCACTAGCGTTTGTGGCTTTTTCGGCAAGCTTGCCAACCTTTACAATCAGGTCATATAGTTTATCAAGTGCATAAGGAGGATCGCCTCTGTAACCATTTAGTATTTTAGCAATCTTTGACTTTTGCACCAGGGCTTTTGCTTCTTCGTGACCTATCGGAAACAACTGTAGGTTTCTATCTTCAATAACTTCCGCATATGTTCCGCCAGCGCCAAACAACATTACATTACCAAATGTTGGGTCTCTTTTAACACCGACTATAACCTCGATCCCTTGCATAATTTGTTGTTGAATTTGAATTTTAGTTTTGCTTTGAACCTCTTTATCAAGCTCACCGAGTACATGTGTTAGTTGGTTAAAGGCACTATCGAGCATATTGGGGTTTTTAATATTTGTTATCACGCCGCCAGCATCTTTTTTATGAAGAAGTCCTGGTGCGGAAAGCTTTAAAACAACAGGCCACCCATTCTCCATTGCAAATACTGTTGCCTCATGTACGTCTTTAACGTATTTGGTTTTTGGGGTGTTAAGCCCGCAATGTCTTAATACTTCATCTGCTTCGATATTGCCAAGTGTCTTGTCTTTACTACTTATTGCTTTGTTTATTACGTCTTGAATTGCTGAAAGGTTTATATTGACTTCTTTTGTCTCATTTTTGGTCTTTTGCGTATGTTTTAGAGTGTGTTGCTTGAAACGCCACATTCTAGAGATTGCCGCAATTGCTTGTTCTGGAAACCTAAATGATGGGATTTTGTAGGAGTTTAAGATTTCTTCGCCTTCTTTTATTAGCCGTCCTCCAATAAATGCGCAAAAGATTGGTTTCTTGTACTTATTCCAGAGCCTTCCAATTGTTTTAGCGGTCTTTTCAACTTCTGTCATAACTTGTGGTGTAAGGATGACAACTACTGAGTCAACCTCATCACTTGGCAGGATCGCTTCTAGTGCTTGAGAGTAACGTTTGGCTAATGCATCTCCGAGTACATCAACAGGGTCTTTTATTGCAGCTTCACGTGGTAAGTTCTTTTTTAGTTCCTCTTGGGTTTCCTTACTCAACTTAGCAAGTTCAAGCCCACTGCTTTCAACTGCATCGGCGCTTATAACAGCAGGACCACCCGCGTTAGAAACTATAGCAACTCTAGGACCTTTGGGCAGTTCGCTCCATGCAAATGCGCGTGAAAGTAAGAAGAATTCTTCGAGTGTTTCGCAGTGGACAACTCCTGCTTGTTTCATCGCAGCCTTTAAAACATCATTGCTTCCTGCAATTGCACCAGTGTGTGATTGCATTGCGTGTACCGCCGCTTTAGTTTTTCCAGGTTTTAGAAGGAGTATCGGATTTTTTTTAGAGATCTCTGTAGTTAAGCGTAAGAATTCTTTCCCGTTTGAAATTGACTCTAGATAGAGACCGATAGGAGAGAGCGAAGATAATCCATCTTGGTGAACTTCTTTAGGCAATTCGTTTTCTAGAAAGTATTTTAAAAAGTCGTTTTCTGTTAGGTCTGCTTTATTTCCAAGCGTTATAAACTCGCTATAGCCTAAATCTACACTGTCGAACCAGTCAAAGAGACTCGATGCGATTGCTCCTGATTGAGTTATATAACGCAAGTTTCCAGGAGTTGGAACGGATTGGGCAAATGTTGCATTGACCGGTAGGATGTTATTGACGAATCCTAAGCAGTTAGGTCCTAATATGTTCATGGAGTACTTTTGAGCAGTGTTTGTAACTTTTTTCTCAAGTACTTTCCCTTGGGAGCCTGCTTCTTTAAAACCTGCTGAAATTATGATTACATTTTTTACATTACGTTCTCCTAATTCGTTTAGTACGTTGGGTACTATGTCGGCTGGCACAACAACTATTGCAAGGTCTGGTGGCTCTGGTAGGTCTAGAATGCTGTTACAAACCTCAAGTCCTTGAATATGCTTTGCATGCGGATTAACAGGATACACTTTACCTTCGTATTTAGAGTTAATAATGTTTCGAAGAATTATAGAACCAGTTTTTTTCTCAGAGCGGGAAGCTCCAATTACTGCTATAGATTTTGGGGCAACGAAGCTACTTAAATTGCAATCCACTTAACTAGTGTATGTAAATTTGTCTCTAGTGTCAAAACTGTACGAGGGGTATACTTAAAGTATGGATGAACAAGAGATAGAAAAAATAAAGACGCCGCAAAAACCAAAATTAGATAAGCTTTTTTCTAAAAGAATGCTGATTTCTTACTTTATTGGTCTTAGTTTAGTTGCGTTACTCATTGCAGCTTACTATTACTTCATGATTCGTTACATCAATGGTCTTGTCTAGGTCATGAAACTATTACTAACTTCTGCAGGTCTAACTAACGATTCTATAACTGGGGCATTTAAAGAGCTCCTTAAAGCACCGGTTAATCAAAAAAAGCTGCTTTATGTGTTAACTGCTGCAATGATTGAAGACGGTAGTAAAGATTGGGCAATGGATGAGATGAACTCGTTTTATCGTTTGGGTTTTAAGGAGTTTGACTTTATAGATGTGGTAGCTCTGCCAAAAGAAGTAGTTTTAAAACGTTTTGAAAATGCAGATGTAATGGTCTTTGGCGGAGGGGTAACGTTTCATTTGCTTCATAGTTTACTGACTTTGGGTTTGGTAGAGTCTCTAAAACAGTTGTTAAAGACAAGAGTTTATGTTGGTGTCAGTGCAGGCTCAATTATTGCATCTAAAAACATTGACTTAACACATTCAAAGATTTTTTATGATGAGGTTGTTGGAAATGTTAAATATAAGCATGGACTAGGTTTTGTGGATTTTCAAATTGTGCCACATATGAATTCACGGTTTTTCCCTAAGGCTTCTGAGGAAAATATGATAAAGGAATTGTCTGGCGCAAAAGATACTATTTATGCTCTAGATGATAGTAGTGCAATTATGGTTAATGACGCTAAGATTGGCATTGTTAGCGAGGGGCAGTGGCGCAGATTTCCTAAGTAGGCGACTTATTTAGGTATCCACTCGCCGTTTGTTGCTTGATCTGCTATGGCTTCACAGCTTTCTAGGCCATCTAGGTTGTTGTCAAAAACGTTAGCCCCGTCGCATATGTAGCCGAAACTACCTGTTGTCGTTTGGTAGCAGTAATGAACATGCGTTGAACTGCTAGGACAGTCGTATATATTAGGTGCTCCGGCTAGGGTTGTTGCAATCCATGCGTTTTCTTTATCTGCTGTTCGAGAGTAGTATGCACACCCATCTGGAACGAATTTGAGATCTTTCATTGGGACTATATCGTTTATGTCTGCAGGATATTCCAAAAAATTTCGTACGTGCCATGTTTCAATTGCATTGGCGCATTGACCGATGTCGTTAATATCCCCGATGTCACGTGCCCGATTCATCATTTGAGTTGGATTAACAGCGGTCATTACAATACTTGCTACAATGGCGATTACTGCGATAACAACAAGAAGCTCAATTAAAGTAAATCCTGACTGTGGGGAATAATAAGAATTTGTGTTCACACTTAATAGTATACTGCTAGAACCTAAAACATTGTCAATAGCTAAATTTATGGTTATATTTAATATATGGATCTTGGGCTTAAAATTTTGATGTTTTTTGTTTTCGTATCATTGGGTTTAATTTCATTTATCATGACAGATCTTATTAGCAAGTTGTGGGGGAATACGTTGATTGCACACGAAGGTACCTTAAGGAAGGTACCATTTTTCGGAATGTTTACAAGGAGTTTTATATTTTGGTTCGAAAAAGGTTCTGGGGATATGTTAGTGAGATTTATGGGGGCGGTGTGTATCTTCTTAGGGCTATTGGTGTTTGTTATTTTTTAGCTTAGGACTCAAACTCTGAGTAAGAAGAGCTTTCAAATGTACCAGTTGCGAAATAATTTTTTACTTTTTGTACAAGTTGGGTTGGGAGTACATTTATTTTAAGAATATATCCTTGGGCGCCAATTCTAAATGCCTCTTCAACAACACTTTCTTGTCCTAAATTGGTCAGCATTATTGTGGGAGTATCCTTAGTTGTGGGGTTACTTTTTATGGCGCGAAGAATGTCTATGCCGTTTGTGCCAGGAAGCATAATATCAAGTAAGATTAGGTCATATTTTTGGGTTGTGGCTAATTCTAGGCCGTTGTTCCCTTCAACTGCTTGCGTTATTAAATAACCCGCTTTGGAAAGCTCCCGCGAGTATGTTTCTAGTATAAATGGTTCATCTTCGACTATAAGAATCTTTTTCATAGCTATATAGTTTAACTCTTTTTGTCATCTCCCTCGCGGTATGTGGGTAGGGCGAACGAGAATACAGTTCCTTTGCCTTCAACACTCTCAACCCATATCCTACCACCCTGCATCTCTATGAGTTTCTTAGCAATGTATAAACCTAGCCCTGTCCCTTTAGATCCTTGCTCTAGCAACGAACTAACCCTGTAAAACTTTTCAAACATGTGTGGTAATGCCTCGACAGGAATTCCTTGCCCGGTATCTTTAACTGATATCGTTACTTGGTGACCACCGGGTTGGTAGTGCAGTGAAACAGTGACAGAGCCTTTAGCTGTGTAGCTAATAGCGTTAGAAACAAGGTTGTCTATTATTTGCCTAATGTATTTTGGATCTCCTTTAACTCGTGGAACGTCACCAGGAGGTCTAATGTATGCAAACTTTAGATTTTTTTCTTTAGCGTCTGGTCTAAAGCTAGTCATAGTTTTTTCGATAATGTCATTGATATCAACTGGCATGAGGTTTAGTTTCACTTTATGGCGTTCTATCTGAGAGACAGAAAGCAGGTTACTCATCAAATTTACTAATCTGTCTGAAGCAAGCAAGGCGTGTTCTAAGAACTTTCTGTGTACTGGTTGCAAATAATATTCGGTCTCGTTAATAAGAAGCTCTAAGTATCCGCGAATTGAAGTCATTGGAGTTCGTAGCTCGTGGGCGGCCATTGCTACAAAGTCTAGTTTCATTTTTTCTAGGGCTTGTTCTTCTGTGATGTCTTGCATCAAAACAACAACTCTTTTTTTGTGAGTGTTTGGATCTTCGTAGGGGCTAACACTCACGTTAAGATAAACGGTTTCATCTTTAAAATAAAGCTGTAGGTTTTTTAGTTGTTGCTGTTGCCCGCTTTGTAGGGCTTTGTTTATTGGGTCTTTATCTGCGCCTATGTAGATGGAGTCCCCTGTGTCTGAAAAGAGGGGTAGTACTTCTGTGTAAGACTTTCCTTGAACGCTATCGATATCCTTGCGTAGTATTTTAAGGGCCGATTGGTTGGCATATTCAAATGAGCCGTTTTCATTAAATACAAGGACCGCCTCTGCAATACTGTCAAATATATTCATTCCCTCATTTATGCCACTAGTCTCGCCTTTTTTACTAAATAGGAATAAGTAGGCAAGGTTAAGCGTTGCTGTGATTATTAAAGTAAGTAGCATGAGAAGACTACTTGTTTGCACGCTAAATGGCAGGGCTTTTGTGTAAAGTAGTACGGCAAATAAAACGCTAATTATTGAAACAGAAAGAATAAGAAGTTTGGCAGTATTAGTGGATTTATCCATGTCCAGATTTAATTATGGCACAGCAATCTAGCAATGCCAAGTATTTTTTATTTAACGCTTGAACCTGACCATAAATGACGTTAAACTGGTATTAGAAACTTTAAAATGTCGTTTAATAAACTGCTCGATTTGTATAAAAGGTTAACTGTTAATGGATTGTATGACGATGTGGGAGAGGACGACCTACGTCGTATTCGAACGATTAACTCTGTGAGCATAATTCTTTTAGCCGCTTTGGTTTTGTTCATGGTTATCGATGGATTATTCTTCAGGCGTGTGTATGTAGTAATGGTAGAGGCTATGGCTTTTGTTACAGGGGCTTACTATTTGTACATACAACGCAAGATCCGCGACATTAACTTAATATCTCACTTTGCAACGGCAATCATTACGTTTTCGATGTTTGGCATCAGTCTTTTAAGTGGCGTGGGTACCTCGACTGCGTTTTGGTTTTTCTTTATCCCCCCGTTTGCGTTTTATGTCAACGGAGCAAGGGGCGGGCTTATTTGGTCTTTTGTAAACTTTGCTTGGTTGCTGTTACATATGATATTAGGGGTTTTTCACATCTACGGTATTCCGGTCGGATGGGATTTTGCTGTAAACCTACTACTGGCATTTTTGGTTGTTGTCATATTGGCGTATTTATTTGAGCGTTCGCGTGCTGCTGCTGTCAACAATTTAGCCAGCGCGAATGACGAGATGCGGCGGTTAATTTATGTAGTGTCGCATGATCTAAGGACACCGCTTACTGCGCTTCGTGGGTATTCGGAATTTTTGCGAGAAGATATAGATGCAAACAACACAGAAGACATACGAACGGATATCGACAGGATTGACCTAATGGCAAAGAATTTGGGCTCTATGATCGATGATTTGCTTAATTTAAGCCGGATCGGCCGTCAGGTTAGTGAAGATGAAATGGTGAATACAAGAGAAGTCATAGATTTAGTCGTAGCTGGTAATGAGCCTCAGCTTTTAGAAAAGAAAATAAAGGTAGATATCGTTGAGCCTCTGCCTCGTTTGTATATGAATAGGCGAAAATTTGAAGAGATCCTAAGAAACCTTATGTCTAATGCAATAAAGTATATTGGAGACGCTAAGGAGCCTTTAATAAGAATTGGTGCGTATGATAGGGATGATGAGTACCATTTTTATGTGAAAGATAACGGAATAGGAATTGATAAAAAAGACTTTGATGAGATATTTAAACTCTTTGTTAGAAAAACAGACATGGGTGAAGGCTCAGGCATTGGACTATCTATTGTAAAAGGATTTGTTGAAGATATGGGAGGGCGTGTTTGGGTTGAGTCTGAATTAGGAAAGGGCAGTACGTTTTGGTTTTCTGTTCCCAAAAAAGAACCGCCAAAAGAAGGTGAGCAATAACTTCTAACTTAATTCCGTAAAGCTTTTGCGGTAGTACCGTAGTGGTATCATTCATAAAGATGAAAAACACGGCAGACGCTAACGTGGTAGAAAATGGCATTGTTGAGGGTATTTCGTTGTTTAAGGCTAATGTAAATGGCATAGATGTTAATTTTGCGAAAGTCGGACAAGGTCCTGCTATTATTTTAGTTCACGGATTAACAAATAATTGGTTTGGGTGGGGCAGAGTGATAGAGTTTTTAAAGGACGACTTTACTCTTTATATTCCAGACTTACTTGGCTACGGACATTCCGGGGATTTTAACGGCGATTACTCGTTGCAGCAACAAGCGCAATTTATCTCAGACTTTATTGATACTCTTGAAATTAAGCCGGTGGCTGTAATGGGGGTTTCTATGGGCAGTTTGGTTACGGCGGAGGTGGGTAAGTTGATTGGCGATAGATTGAAGTCTGTAATCTTGGTTAGTCCGCTTCTGCATCCAGCGCGTCATAGTTATTTAAAGGTCTTTTTTTGGCGGCAGCTTAATAAATTAATGTTAAAAAGAGACTTTTTAATGAGAGCTTATAAGAGGTTCATAGCAACCCGATTTATGTCTCATTCATTATCTTTTTTCCTTAATATGTGTAGGTATGATTTTAAACTTGTTGAGAAATATGGGTTTGTTGGAAAACGGCTAATGCGCACTAAAACGTATTTACAGATGAGTCTGTCAGTTAGTTTGTATGACCTTCGTGAGTTCTTGCAGATTTATACTGATAATATCCTTTTGATTTATGGGAAATGTGATCGTGTAGCTAGACCGCGTCATGCTTACGATATTGTTGCCTCTAAGGCAGATACAATGAATATTGTAGAAATTGACAGCGCTGGACATTGGGTACAAGTAGAAAAACCTGAAGAGCTATCAAATGCGGTAAAAAAGTATTTAACGGCAATACTTAGTAATGATTAAGAGTAACTGGGTAAAGATTGTAGCGATTACTACTCTTATTGCGATTGTTCTTGTTGCCATAGTTTCTTTTTATGGATGGTATAAACTGCATGAGCTTTTGCATGTACACATTGCTCCAGGAGACAAAACACCAAGCGATTACGGGCTAACTTACGAAGGTTACAGTTTTAAGTCTCTTGATGACATAGATCTTGCAGCTTGGTATGTTCCAGTAGAAAATCCTAAAGCAGTTATTATTATTGCACATGGCTATAACGATTCTGGGAAAGTTGAGTTTTTACCGTACGCGAGATTCTTACACGATAATGGCTATGCTTCTTTTCTTTTAGACCTTCGGGCATTTGGTTATAGCAGTGGCAACCAAGTTAGTATTGGAACTAAAGAGTGGCAAGATGTGGTGGCTGCGTATGACTTTGTGCGAGATAACTTAGTTGACTCCAATGTGTCTGTGGGGTTTTTAGGTAAATCGCTAGGTGCTGCAACGGTTGTTATAGCTAATGGATACACGGGTAAAGGGGACTTTGTGATTGCTGAGGTCCCTTATGCACATTTTGTGGGATTGTTTGAACCACAAATGAAGGAGCGAGGATACTCAGCTGTTCTTATGCCGTTTTTAAAGATTGCAATGTATTTTGAACTAGGCTTTGGTTACACAAAGTTTGAGCCAATCAAAATGGCAAAGAATATAACGGTGCCGCTTTTGGCAATTAGTGCGCAGTACGATGAGTCTGTATATCCAACAGATGCAAAGGAAATATACGAGACTGCTAAAGGAGAGAAAGTGTATTGGTTTGCACCATCTGGACATAACGTTTACATAGATCTATCAGAAGAGTATAAAAACAAAGTAACAGATTTCCTTGATACGTACGTTGCAAAAGATTGATCCATTTTAAAGCTTTGCGCCAACACGTTTGGGGCTATAGGGTATAATTGATCCAACTTAGAACCTTTTCATTTTTTCTGCTTCTCTCACTAAGGAGGTGAGAAATGTGGCTTGTAGTCATTGTAACTCTAGTCCTCCTTGTGGGAGGACTTTTGGGTAGCGCATGGTTTCTTTTGCGTTACCTGATTTACGGGGAGTGGAGAGGAGGCCGCTGGTCTCCCAAAGACTTTGGGCTCGATGGGGAATGGATTGAGTTCAAGTCTTTGGATGGTAGCATAATCCACTCCTATCGGGTCTCTCCTGATGAGCCCACTGCCTGGGTTGTGATAGCCCACGGTTTTAACCCCACCGGCGGCTTTGTGGGTGCGGCTGAATTTTGGCCGTATGCCAAAAAGTTCGTTGGTGCCGGGTACGGGGTTCTGGTCTTAGACCTACCCGGCTTTGGGCTATCTCCTCGGCGCGCTCGAGGATACCGTCTTGGTTTCCTCGAGTGGTGGGACGCAGTTGCTGCGTATGAGTTCTTGCGATTTGAGCTTAAGATCGACTTGCCGGTTGGTCTTTTTGCTAAATCGGCTGGAACTCCAGCAGCTATCATTGCCGCTGCCCAAGGATGTGCTGACTTTGTAGTGTTAGAGTCAGCAATTGCATCCTTTCGGTCGCTCATGGTTGCGCAGTTGCAGTACCATGGGCTACCGCGGATGCTCGCGCTCCCGTTGGCAGCAGTGTTGGATCTTGTTTGGCGATATGGGTTTAATCACAGCGGGGTGATTGACCCAATAGATGTCGCCCGCGGGATTGGCGTTCCAATCCTCTTCCTTCGGGGTGGTCAAGATCCTGAGGTCCTGGAAGAGGACACGGTTTTCCTTGCTGAGGAAATTGGGCGCTTGGCAACTGTGAGGTACTTTGCAGCTGCTGGGCACAACATCCTCAGACTCAATGGGGAGCCGGCGCACCTCATTAATAAGGAGGAGGCGAAAAAGGCATGGGCGGATACCTTTGCCTTTTTAAGAAACGTAACAACTGGGAGGCGGTAGCTGCCGCCTCCCTAGCAAATTCTAGGGATTTCTCTGTTCTTTTTTGTTAGTAAAGTTACTAGTTCTACATGAGGAGTATGTGGAAACATATCAATGCCTCGCATCTTTTTTACTTCGTATATTTTCTGTAATGTCTGCATATCACGACTAAAGTTTTTAAAGTTGCAGGAGACATATATAAGGTTATCGGGTTGAAGAGTTACGAGTTGTGAGAGTGCAGTTTTACGAAGACCTGAGCGAGGTGGGTCAAGAATTACTAAATTTGGATTTAACTCACTCCAATCATAATCTTCGCTTGGCATAGCAATAAAAGTTGCATTTGTGTTGTTGAGTTTATTGTTTTCTTTCGCATCTTCAATTGCATCTTTAACGATTTCTACTCCAATTGTGTTGGCGTTAAACTTATCGGCAAGCGGAATGGTGAAAAAGCCGCTGCCGGAATATAGATCGAGGATGGTGATGGGGGTAGTGGGTTGGAGAGTTGTAGTGTTGGAGTGTTGGGGACTTGGAGAGTTGGAAAGTTGGAGTGTTTCGGGGAGATCGTTTCGTTGATTCTCGCCTCGCGATGACGTGGCTGTATCGGATGGATTTGTGGATTTGTCATTGCGAGCGAAGCGTGGCAATCTTATTGCCGTTTCGGCGAATTCTAAAACGGTATCCATTAAAAGTTTTGCCGCGTGAGAGTTAGTTTGAAAAAAAGCGTTGGGCGTTATTTTATATTTGTAACCGTTTATCTCCTCAATAATATAACCCTTTCCCAAGATTATATGAACTTCTCCGCCATGAGAAACGTCAGATGTGGTTTTGTTGATTGAGTGGATCAGGGTTGCGAGTATAGAGTTACGGGTTACGAGTTTAGATAAGTTGGATAATGCTTTTGTCAGTTGCTCGTTTTCGCTATCGTCTTTTGGTTGACTTGTTACGATTGTAATCATTGATTCGCCGGTAGTTGTTGTTCTAATTACTGCGTAGCGAAGCAAGCCATGGTGATATTTTCTATCAAAAAAAGTTAGTCCTGCGTTTTGTGCCCAATCTCTTACGATATGAAAAAGCTCTTCTATTTTTTCATCAGAGATAAAACATGTGTGATTATCAATAACTCGCCACCATTTTCCTTTTTGCCGCAATCCTACGCGTCCTTCAAAATCAATAACAAAGTCCATACGGTTTCGGTAGTGACTAGTCTTAGGAGAGGGGAGTATTTCTTTTAGTTGTAGGTCAAGTTTATGCAATTTAAAGCTAAAGTTTATTTCATTGACCTTCTGCTGGAGTTGCTTTTCGTATGGAATATGAGACCAGCTACAAGAGCCGCATACTTCTTTGTTTGGACATAAACTTTGCATAAGCGTTAGGATAACATAAAACTATGCAGTGCCGTATAATCTTTAAGCGTGAGATATAAATATCTTCTTATTGATTGGGACGGGTGCGTAATAGATTCTTTGAATTTGTGGCGTAAGGAGATAAAAAAGCATCTAGCGGTTTTAGGAGTTGAAGCTTCTAATAAAGAGGTTGTCTCTAAAGCAATGGGAAAACGCGAGGCTGCTTTGAACTTTGGCTTAGATGTGGATTATAAAAGCTTTTGGGGACCAATAAGGAAAATTGTAGAAAGAGAGATTGCTAATGTCCCGTATTTACCTGAAGTTGAAGATACACTTAAAAAACTTTATGAAAACGGACACAAAATGGGCGTTATTACATCGAGTGCAAGAGGGGTTTTTAATGTGGGTTTTAAAGGAAGATCGGTAGCTAAGTACTTTGATGCAACTGTTACTGCTTCGGATGTTAAGAATTTAAAGCCGGATCCTGAGGCAGTTAACTTATTGATGTCAAAATTGGGCGCTAGTCGAGATGAAAGTCTCATTATTGGAGATTCGCCACATGATATTGGGGCAGGTAAAAATGCTAATGTTGATACTTGTCTTTTTTATCCCAAACAAAATCATTCTTTTTATAAATATGAAGATTTGCTTGCAACCGAGCCAACATTTTTAATTGAACAATTTTCAGACTTGCTTGATGTAGTTGGGGGTGGAGTATAATCAAAAAGATATGCTATATAGGACGCTTGGCAAAACAGGGCTTAAAGTAGCAGAGGTCGGTATGGGGACTTGGCAACTAGCCGGAGATGGTGGTATGTGGACGAAACCTGACGAGTCTGAAAGTCTAAGAACTTTACGTAAATACATTGAGCTTGGTGGGAATTTTTTGGATACAGCTTGGATTTATGGATATGATAGCAAAACAGGTAGGCATGCCTCCGAAGAACTAATTGGCAAGTTTTTAAAAGAGTTTGGTGTAAGAGACAAGGTAATCATTGCTAGCAAAATTGCGCCTAAGAATATGCACTGGCCAGCCAGACCCGGAATTCCAATCGATGAGGTTTTTCCTAATGATTGGATAAGGTCTTCTGTTGAAGATTCACTAAGAAGTCTACAAGTAGACTTTATTGATTTAATGCAGTTTCATGTGTGGCAGGATGATTTTGCTAATCGTGATGAGTGGAAAGAGGAGATTAAACGTTTAACCAATGAAGGAAAAGTGAAACACTGGGGTGTGTCAATCAACGATTACCAGCCTGAAAATGTGCTAAATACTCTTGAGACGGGTGTAATTGAAACAGTGCAGTTTATTTTTAATATTTTTCACCAAAAACCTGAAGAAAAGCTATTGCCTTATGCTAAGGAGCACAACATTGGATTGATTGCTCGCGTACCACTAGATGAAGGTGGCCTTTCAGGAAAGTTCACACTTGATACGGTTTTTCCTGAAGGAGATTTTCGGAGTTGGTACTTTGGTGGGGATAACTTGAAAGAACTCGTAAAAAGAACTAACAAGCTAAAAAAGATTATGGATGGTGAAGCCAAAACTTTAGTTGAGTTAGCACTTCGGTGGATTTTAACGCATGAAGAAGTATCAACTGTGATTCCAGGAATGAGAAAAGTTGAATATGCAGAGCAAAACACTGCCATTTCTGATGGGCGTAAACTCTCTGACGCTTTAATGAAAGAGCTAAAAAAGCACTCTTGGGAACGCAATTTTTATAAAGTGTTTTAAAACTGTGAGATCTTTGTTGACTCCTTGATATGACTATTCTTGTAAGATTGTGCTCCTATCTGTTGGTGTAAAATAAATAACGATGCCTAAGACGATACTTATTACTGGGTCAAGTCGGGGAATTGGTGGAGCTACTGCACGGCTAGCTCACAAGCGTGGCTATCAGGTAATTGTTCATGGCAAAACAGATTCTGACGAACTAAACAATATTCATAATGAACTTTCTGGTTCAATAAAAACGTTTTTTGATGTTCGAGATAAAAAGGAGGTTGAGAGCGCTATAAATAAGGTTTTGCAGCAGGTTGGCAACATTGAGATCTTAGTTAATAACGCTGGTATCGCTCGTAATTTTGTTAAGAATATAAATGAGGTTAGTGATGAAAATGCAATTGAGGAATGGGAAGTAAACGTTTTAGGAATAATTCATTGCGTTCAAGCTGTTGTGCCCAACATGCTTGAACAAGGACACGGTAGTATTGTCAACATTGCATCAATTAAGGGTTACCCAGAGATGGCTACGATGAGTACATTTACTTACTCGGCAACTAAATCTGCTGTTATGTCTATTACAAAAAGCTTGGCAAAAGAGTATTCTCCAAAGGGGGTTCGAGTGAATGCAGTCGCTCCCGGATATACCGAGACTGAAGTTGTAAAGAGTTGGGATCCTAAAGCAAGAGAGCGTGTAGATAATGGGATTTTATTAAATCGATTGGCGTCTCCTACCGAAATTGCAAAGTCAGTTATGTTTTTAGCCTCAGATGATGCCAGTTATATTACTGGCACAGTTTTGCTGGCCGATGGTGGGTATATGCTTAAAGGTAAGTAATTACTTTTCTCCTGTTGTAAGGTTATAGTGGAAAAGGTCGGGGTGTTTTAATGCCCATCCAATTAATTCTGCCACAACTGTAGTATGTCTAAACTTTTTTTGAAGGTTAAATGTTTTAACAAGGGGATATATAGAACTAGCCAGTTTATAAATTCGTTCAAATGATGGGCGAACATAGTCGTCTAGTTCTTCATGTGTAACGTTTCTAAATCCTGCTTCTTGCATAATGGTTGGCAAGGTCCCATGCCGTAATTCAGGTAGTGCGAATAAGGACGATAGTTCGACCACTCGCTTTAATGATTCCTGGAAGTTTGAGTATTCTTCTTCGGATAATGTCGACTTAATTTGTTCGTCAGGGGCAATTGAGTAATCAAATACTGCAATTTTGCCATTTGGTTTAAGTAGCCGGTGCATTTCATAAACGGTTTGATAAAGCATATATGAATGTTGGATACTCTCCATCATATAAATCTTATCGAAGTGGTTATCGTCAAAGCTTGTATGCGTAAAATCTTCGATTAGAAACTGTGTCTTGTCTTCAACATTTAGTTTTTGAGCAAGGGCTTCCGCCTTTTCTTGCTCTTGTGGGACAATAGTTATGCCAACAACATAACATCCTACTTGTTTAGCGATTCTGCATGCCATCGTTCCTTGACCGCATCCAGCTTCTAATACCATGTCGCCTTCTTTTAATGAAAGCGTTTTGATTGCGAGCTGTTCCATTTCTAAAACGGCTTCTCGTTCGGAAATATCTGCTCGCTGATTAGGATAATAGCCAAAGTGCCGAGTTCCTCCAGTGAGTTTGTTGTAACCAAGAATGGACTCAATGTTGGAGTACTGTGAAACTATCTGTTTAACTTTATCGTTCACAACAACTTTATTATATGCTATTTTAGTCCTAGATGTGGTTAATTGATGTTTTGCTAAACCCTGTTGTTGTAGTTGGTGTAATTATCTTAATTGTAAACACTAAACTAAGAGCTAAGCTCATAGAGAAAGTAAGGCTTGTTCTGTCAGGAGCCACAGATGTTACAATAAAAGGGATGAACAGTTTTGGATTAAAACTTATTGCGGCAGTGATTGTATTAGTTGTGATCGGAGCGATTGCCCTTCGGTTCTTAGTTGTAATTCCGGCTGGGTTTACAGGGGTATATGTTTTGTTTGGGAAAGTTTCACCTAATGAGTTGCACTCAGGGATAAATTTTGTAAATCCCTTGGGAAAGGTCATAAAAATGAGTACTCGGACAGAGCAATATACGATGAGCATTGCAAATGCCGAGGGACAACGTTTAGGGGACGATAGCATTTCTGCACTAACTAACGAGGGGCTTAATGTGAAACTCGATATTACTGTTCTTTATCACTTGGATGAAGACAAGGCTGATGAGATATATAAAAATGTTGGGCTTAACTTTGTAGAGAAGGTGATTCGCCCTTCAATCCGTTCGATTATTCGCGAAGAAGTAGCAAAGTATTCTGCTAAAGAGATATATTCAGACAAAAGAGAGGAGCTAAGTATCCGTATTATGGAAAAGCTTGAAGCAGACTTAAAAAATAGAGGCATTGTTGTAGAAGACGTTTTGCTTAGGAATGTACAACTTCCGGCTCAACTTACAAAAAGCATTCAAGATAAATTAACGGCAGAGCAGGAAGCACAAAAGTATGACTTCGTTTTAGATAAGGAGAGAAAAGAGGCTGAAAGAAAACGAATTGAGGCCAAAGGGCAACGTGATTCTCAACAGATAATTAATGAGAGTTTGACCGATAGATATCTTGAGTACTTATACATCCAGTCGCTAAAAGATAGGGAAGGTACGATTTATGTGCCTACAAATCCTGATAACGGTCTGCCAATGTTTAAAAACATTCCGTAAGGTTGTTGCTAAATGATTACTGCGCTTTATAAACCCTTGGGAATTTCTACGCATTCCTTTGTAAAAAAGTACGGAGATTTATTGGGTCAAAAAGTTACGCATACAGGTTCACTAGATCCCATGGCTGAAGGGATTGTAGTAGTGCTTACTGGAGATGACAGGTTTAAAAAGGAATTACTTAGCGATGTTGAGAAAGAGTATGAGTTCGAAATTTTATTAGGCTTCAAAACTGATTCATGGGATTTGTTGGGATTAGTTGAAGGGGTTGAGCGTTTAAGAGTTAGAGAGTTGAAGAGTAGGCGAGTTAGAGAGTTGGAGGGTGTGTTGCCTGAGTTTGTGGGAACGTATGAGCAGGTAATTCCAAAGTTTTCTGCAAAAAGAATAAATGGGGAAAGCTATTTTGATAAAGCTAAAAGAGGGGAGATCTGGGAGCAAGGGGTGCAAAGTGTTAGTGTCAAAGAGTTGCAAGTTTTAGAGAGTTGGCAGGTTGGCATGTACAGCTTGCAGGAAGAAATTCTTTCTAGGATTAGTAAGGTCAGAGGAGACTTTAGACAAGAAGAGATTATAAAGAGATGGGGTGACGTCATTGCGAGGAGCAAAGCGACGTGGCAATCTAGCGAAGATGGGAATAATGTGGATTGCCACGAGAGTTCCGCGCACATCTCTGCCAATGACGTTTGTGTAATTGTGAAACTGCGAGCTGTTACTTCAAAACGATTTTATATTCGGGGATTGGTACGTGATATTTCTAACAAAACTAATCTTCCGATGACGACTTTTTCTATAAAGCGGATAAGACATGGTGATTACTCAATTGATAATTTAAGTGCAAGTACTAATGACAACTTGGGTAAAGAATTGTAAAATAGAAACGTGACTCTTGAAGAAATAAAGAAAGCTTTAGGTCCTGATACGAAATGGGATGCGTTTGAGTCATCCATAAGTAGGAATTTCAAGTTTGAAAACAAAAACGAAGCGCACGAGTTTATGGCACGGGTGGGTGAAGTTTCAGAACGATACCATAATAAGTCTGATTTATTTGTACAAAGCTACAATAATATTAAAGTGTTACTTACAACTGAGGCGATAAGTGACGTAACTATGCAGGATATCGAGATATCAAGGCGAATTGACGAGATTTATGACGATATAGTTTCGAAAAGGGGGTGATAAAAAGTGGAAGAAGAAAAGACTTTAAACGAAGAGGCAAAGGAGGCTCAGCCACAACAAGAGCAAACCGCAGAGCAGGCTAGCGGAACTGCTACGCCAGCGGCTACACCAAATGCAAAGACCGGTAAGAACACAGGTATGGCAATAGTTGCGTACTTTTTGTTCTTTGTACCGATGCTAACAGGTGATTTGAAGGATCCATTTGTAAAGTTCCATACTAACCAGGCATTGGTGCTATTCATAGTTGATGTTGTTGCATGGATTCTAGGGATAATATTTAGTGCTGTTACGTTAGGCCTAGGAGCACTTTTGATGCCACTTATTTGGTTATTCATATTTGTTCTTTGGGTTATGGGTATTATCAATGCGGCTAAGGGTGATATGAAACCATTACCGCTTATTGGAGGAATTACTATCCTAAAGTAAGAACAGCAACTGACTAAGAGCGGGGATCGTGAGTCTATACTGTTGTATAGATAGGGTGAACCGCTCTTTTCTTATGGATAAAAGAAAAGGGGCACCCGGTTAGACCGGGCACCCCACGCAACAGTAGGAGACTTAAGGGGTTGGTTGTGGAGTCGGCGTTGAGGTGGGTAGCGCTTGCTGGAAGAAAAACGGCGGTTGCGCCCCGGCTTCATTCGTGAAAAGTGTGCTGGGCACATCCCCTTGCCAACGCTGAATGGCT
This sequence comes from bacterium, assembly GCA_027002475.1. Lineage (GTDB taxonomy): Bacteria > Patescibacteriota > 4484-211 > 4484-211 > JALWZS01. Next base: position 26,722 of record JALWZS010000001.1, read on the forward strand.
TCGTAAGTGAGAATGTTGGGGTCCGATGCGATTTGCTGGCGGATTAGCTCCAGGGCTTTAGCATCAGCTTGTGCCCTTAAAATCCGCGCCTGGCTATCGCCTTCGGCCTTCAAAATCTCTGCCTTCTTTTGCGCTTCAGCGGCGGCCACCTTGGCCTTGCCTTCATTGGCGGCTTTTTCTTCGAGCTGGGCCGCGATCTCTACGTCCATTTGAGCGGCCTCGAGCTGCAGCCGTTTCTCGGCTTGGGTTTTCAGCTGCGCCTCGAATTCCGGTGAGTAGTTGAAGAAACTGATAGCAACATCAGTAACTTCAACCAGGCCGCCAAGCTTTGCTTGCAGCTCGGTCTTGATCTCATCCTGAGCTTCTTTCTTGTGCACGCCAAAGTAATCATATGGATGTGCACCTGAAACTGATTTGACCGCATTGATAGCGGCTTCTTTGACCAGGACCTTTTCGTAATCAGGCCCATATCGCAAGTCAAGGAGCTTCATGGATTCGATTGGGACTGAGAGCTGCGTTAGCTCAAGCTCTTTACCTTCCTCGACGGGCAGTCGGAACCAAATCACAACATCCGGGTAAATCTCCGGTCGACCAGTTGTGTTGGTGTCCGCTTGGATGTCGTAGATCTTCATTGGGCGAATCCGTGTCGTGTAGCGATTCACTCGAGACACGAACGGTGTTGCCCAGTGGGTTCCAGGACCAACAACTCGGTATCCAACGTTTGGGAACGACTGTCGGATGACGCCGACATTCGTTGGGGTCACGACCTGCAGCCCCGCGAAGAACAGATACCCGGCAATGCCCACCATCGCGAACACCTTTGCCCAGCGGTGGCGGCTTTTCGAGCCAGCTTCGGGGTATCCTTCGAGGAACAGATCGTAGTAACCCCAAACAAGTGAGACCAGAATGATTAGCAACATGACCCCCTGCAATGCGTCTGGCCATGCAAAGGCGCTGCCGTCATCCTGGAACTCAAAGGTAGTGGTGACCGTCTCTCGGTCGACTGGCACTGCTTTCCCTGCTTCTGGTGTGGGGGTTGCTGGTGCACATGCCATTAAGGCGGTGGCGAGCAAACCGACAACAAGGATGAGCAGGACAATTTTTCGAAGTTTCATTGTTTTACCTCCAAAAGAGTGAAAAGAGTTGGTTTCATTGAGCAGTCTCCTTACTGCTACTGCAAAAACACGTAAATGTTCTTACAGTAGCAGTAGGGAGGGTAACGGTAAGTGTAATGTGCGTTTGGGACAGCGTCGCTGGGGATTATACTGTAAAACATACGTTTCTGCAATAAATTGAGTAGGTGCTACTGTTACTTTTTATATGCCGATATATTTTTTATATCAACAATGTAAGATTTATACCATGCCCCAGGCGGAATGTCAACCTTATATTTTTAATATATCTGCAAGCTGGATATTGCTTGATTTATGCACAAATTATCAACATGTGGTATATAATATTTATATGAGGTTACGTGCTGCCCTAACTAAATTTATTAAGGAATTAGAAAATTTGAATTATCCAGAAACAACAATTCGTGGGTATGCGACTGATATAAAGCAATTCATTGAGTTTTTGCAGGATTTTAATGTAGAGGATATATCTACAGTTTCCCCAAAACATGCAGAATTATTTATTGAACGACTAGAGTCGGAAAATTATGCTCCCCGAAGTATCTCCAGGAAAATAAATGCGCTTAAGTTATTTGATAATTTTTTGTACGGGCAGGGGCTTATTAACGACCATTTTGCAAATGAGTTAAAACATCCTGAACAGGAACAAAGAGAATTAAGAATTCTTTCAAGTGATGAGCTTGCAAAACTGCGTGAAGTTGTTGTAAACGATCTAAAGTATAGGGCGATTATAGAAACTTTGCTTCAAACCGGCATGGGAATAAGTGAGCTTGCTGGTCTTACTATCGATGATGTAGTTTTGGTTCCTGGTCCAAAATTTGGTGAGGTTCATATTCGAAACCGTACTGGGCAGCGAGTTGTCCCAATAAATAATGCAATGGAAAAAGTGCTTGAGGAGTACTTAGAAATTCGTCCAGAATCTGAATCAAGGGCTCTTTTTGTTACTAAAAACGGCAAGCCTTTGCTTGAAAGAAATATTAGGAGAAAACTCAAAGAGTATTTTAAAAAGGCTGGAATTAATAATGTTATGGTGAATGATTTAAGGAATACATTTATTGCCAATCAGCTAATGAAAGGAGTTTCTATCGGTAGAGTTGCATACCTTGTTGGCTATAAAAACATTAGCTCGCTAAACAAGTTTGTTAAAGCATTGGGAGATAAAATTAAAACACCTGACTACGGAGTGATTGAAGAAGTCTAGTCGGCTCGTTTGCTCCAATATTTCCACAGTGTCTCAAATGTTTCTCTTTCTGCTGCTGCGATCGTTTCGTCTTCTATTATGACTGCTTTTAAGTTGTCGTGTGATATAAACGTGACCTTATTTCCGTGAATGATTTTATCTACATGGCTTACTTTTGACGTTTTATTACTCGGGGTTAGTATTATTTGTCGTTTCTCGCTTCCAAACTTTTCTTTGTACTCACGTGTCGCTGGCGTATCTTGGAGTAACTCACGGGTTTTTTGTCCGCGCAGGACTGACTCTTCTACATATTGTTTTAGATATTCTGGATCGTCGTCGAGCTTTAATTGAGTGTTAACATCTCCATTGCACAGCCAAAGAGATTCTTCGGCGGCGAGTGTGTCGTATAGTGCAAAACGGAGGCCGCGTTCGCCCTTGTAAAAGCGAACCTTAGGCATGCCCGGCGTGTTAGAGTTATAAATGGATTCTAATTGCGGAAGCATTTTTTCTAGTGCTGCTGCGCTTTGTGTTAAGTCATTGAGCTTGTCTTTGGCGAGTTTCAATAACTGTGAGGGTTCTGTTGGCGTGAAAAAGGTTTTCGTTTCTTCCTTAACGGATGAGACTAAGCCCATTTTTTGTAGGTCATTTAAAATCCCATAAACCGTGCTTCTTGGGACTTTGGCGTTTTTTGCAATTGCCGATGCTGGGGACTTCCCTAGTTCTAGGTTGGCCAAATAAACCTTGGCATGATTTTCGTCAAGCCCAATTGTTTCTAGTGACTTAGTTATTTGTGTCGGCGCGTTCGACAACATAGTGCTTATATACTATCGCGTCGGTATTATATTGTCAATGAAGGGAACGCGAGTCATTCTATACATGGCGGTATCTGCAAATGGTTACATCGCGGATTGCGATGGGGAGACGCCATGGACAACAGCAGAATGGAATAAATTTAAGGAAAAAGTAAACGAGATAGGGAACGTTTTAGTAGGTAGGAAAACGTATGAGCTTATGAAAAAGGATGGTACGCTAGCAGATATGCCCTACAAAAAGCTTTTTGTACTGACTTCAAATAAGGATAAGTTTATGGATAATGAAGTATTATTTGTAAGTTCTATTAGCGACGCGATTAAAATCTTAACGAAAGAAAATCCTACGCAACTTTTAATTGCCGGTGGAGCTGCTGCTAATACAGCTGCGCTGAAAACTGGACTTGTTGATGAGATTATATTGGACATAGAGCCTATTCTTTTTGGGAATGGACTGTCGCTGTTCGAACTAAGTGATTATGTTAAGCGTTTGGAGCTTATAAATCTAGCACGCTATGGTGATAGTGGGGTGCAATTGCACTATGAAGTTTTAAAATAACACTTTATAGTTTTCCTTCCTATGCGTTTACTCCAGTACTCCAGTGTACTGGAGTGTTTATAAGAAGTTGGGTTTATTCTTACTAGATATTGGTGGATTAAGTCTTGACGATACTTAGACTTGGATATATTCTACTAGCCTGGTAAATTAATTAAGTACATGTCAAAAACAAAGATTGTTGCAACAATTGGTCCTGCATCTGACTCCCCTGAACTTATCACCGAAATGATTCGCTCTGGCGTTAACGTTTTTCGATTTAACACAAAACACGCCGATGTAAAATGGCATAAAGAGCGCATAAAATTGGTACGATCAATTTCTAAAAAGTTGAAGTCTCCGGTTGGAGTTATGATTGATCTACAAGGACCAGAGATTAGGATTGAGACTCCATACAAGCGTCCTCTCGCAATCAAAAAAGATGAAGAGGTTATATTTGCTCCTGAATTTATTAAAGGTAAAAAGGTTGTCAAACTAAAAGAGCGAGAAGTTTATGCTGCAGTTAACGAAGGTGACGTAATCTTAATCGACGATGGGTATAACGAGTTTGTTGTAACTGAGCGAGGGATTGATTTTATTACTACTCGTGCTCTTGATGATTACGTGATTGGGCATAGGAAGAGTCTTAACATTCCAGGCGCGTTTATTGATATGCCCTCTTTGACCGAGCGGGACTTTGAATACTTGGACTTAGCTAAAGAAGAACCTGTTGATTTTGTGGCATTATCGTTTGTTCGAAGTCGTGAAGACGTGCTTGTTTTAAAGCACCAGCTCCAAGCTCGTAAAATTCGTGCAGGAATTATCTCGAAGGTTGAGGGGGCTCACGCAATTGAGAATATTGATGAAATTATTGAGATTACTGATGCAGTAATGGTTGCCCGCGGGGATTTGGGAGTTGAAATTCCAATCGAGCAGATAACTTACTGGCAGAAAAAGATAATTAATAAGTGTAGGACCGCTGCCAAACCTGTGATTACTGCAACAGAGATGCTTCAGTCGATGATTGAGCATTCTAGACCAACAAGGGCAGAGGTTAGCGATGTCGCAAACGCTGTATTTGATGGGACAGATGCTGTTATGCTTTCTGGTGAGTCTGCGAGCGGAAAGCACCCCGTAAAAGCTGTTAGCATGATGGATAGGATTTGCGAGTTTAATGAGGATAAAAGCTTTGTTCCAACTCTCCCGGAAGAAAAGGTAGCCAATCAAACAAAGGTTGTAACGCGAGCTGTTATGGATATCGTCTCGATGGGAA
>JALWZS010000002.1 GCA_027002475.1 bacterium
GTGCAGCCCTTCTCGTTCAACGCGAAAACAAAGAAAAGTAAACGCATATTGCTTTTTAAGTTAGACTGAGAGTAAGGCTATTGCAAATCTTGTACCGTTAATTGGTAACTGTCACCAAACTGTAGTTCCTTTCGCAGTAACTTTTGAGCAAGAGTATCCTCAATTCTGTCTTGAATTATCCTACGGAGTGGTCTTGCACCAAACTCCGGATCGTATCCTAGTTGTGCTAACTCTTTAACCAAATCCTTTGTCCATGTAATTGTAATCTCGTGTTCTTCTTTAAGCCTTTTAGCAAGTCTGTTTAGCTCTATCACTACAATCTTTTCTATTTGTGTATGACCAATCTCGTGGAATGTAACAATCCCATCAAATCGGTTAATCAACTCAGGGCGGAAGAACTCCTCAAGCTTTTCACGAACATATGTTTTTGTATCAGTAACATTTGGAGGAATTCGCCTAACAGCATTTGAAGTAGCAATAATTATTGAGTTCCTGAAATCCATTGTTTGCCCATCTCGATTAGTCAAACGTCCATCTTCAAAAATCTGTAGGAAAAGGTTGTGTATTTCAGGTTCTGCCTTCTCTAGCTCATCAAGAAGAATTAGCGAAAACGGTTTGTTTTTTACCTCTTCCGTCATGCGTTCAATAAAGTTAGTCACAGAGCCTGTTTCGGAAAACTCCGACATATCAAAGCGAATAAAATTTTTCTTAATCATTCGATTAAGCTCAATCTCAGACACGCTTTCAATTGCAGTTTGTGGAGTAAAATATACTTGCGCTAAAGATTTAGCTGTTAAGGTTTTACCAACACCAGTAGGTCCCAAAAATAGAAGCGATGCAATTGGGCGTTCTCTTGATGACACACCCGTTCTGGCCCGGCGCAACGCCTTAGATATTGTTCTAATAGCCTCATCCTGACCAATAACACGTTTTTTGAGAAGTTGCTCTAAGTGAAGTAACTTATCTGCTTCTTCTTTCGCTAGTTCTCCTACAGGAACTCCACTTAATTTGGCGATAGCGTCTTCAACATCAGAAACGGAAATTACTCGATCCGTGCTTAACTCAATCGCTTTAATCATCACCTTTATGCCTTTTTCGGGTAATACGCTGTCGTGAATGTACCTTTCACTAAGTTCTGCAACTGCATGCAAGGCAGGATACGTGAAAAACACACGATTCTTTTTCTCCATATCGGTAGCCACACCTTCAAGAATTCGAACAGCTTCTACAATTCCAGGCGGGTCCAGTTTTATGACTTCAAACTCAGACGTAAACTCAGGTATGTTTTGTAATTGCTCTCTATAAACTTTTGTATTTGTTGTTGCAATTATTGGAAAACGTGTAGACCTAATAATAGGAGTCAAATAACCAATAAGCCCGGCTTGTACCAAGTTCTCCACTTGATTGACGAATAAAAGCGTGTTTCCTGCTGTTAGTTCTCGCAGTGCCTTGTTTAGTCTAGCCTCAGCTGAGTTATAGCGCGAAGACTCACCACCGACTAGTCCTCCGGTATTAAGCTCAATAACTCGACGCCCTTCTATTGGCTCAATTAACTGATCAATATTTGGTATGTCGATATCGTCTCTTCTACCAAGAAGTAACCAAGCAATGGCATAAACTAGCGACGTCTTACCAACGCCAGCTTCTCCAACAATTAATACATTATTACGCGTAGAACGTGACAAGACAGTTAGAAGTCGCTCTACTTCGCGCTCTCTTCCGTATGTATGAGGAATGTCGTTTTCTGCAGCTTCTTTGGTTAAATCAATAGAAAATCGCTTAAGTTCGGGCAAAAATCCAGCAACCCAACCAACGTTAACCCCAATCTGACGGTAAAAGAAATCATCTTTCCAATATTTCCACGACTGTTTATCATACTCTTTTCTAAGTACCCAATTCTTTGCTGATAAGAGGTCCTGTTCATTAAGCTTCCTTCGTTTCAAGTACATTATAAAGTCCTTTTTGCTGGTAAAGAACACCTTATCGGCCTCTTTAGGATCAAACTCTAATCGCTTCCAAACCTCATGTCTTAGCCTTGTATTAAGTTTTCCTTTTTTAACGTTTTCCCAATAAATAGACCTAAAAACCATAATCACGTAAAAGACAAACCAAAAGCCAAAGTAGGGGAGTAAGTAGGCTATGCTTGGCTTAAATGACAGCAGTTTATCAAGAATTGGAGAGCTAGGTAAAACGAGTTTTTCTATTAACCATGAAGTAGGATTATAAAACCCGATAATAAACGGCGCTAAGTAAAATGCTAGCATGGCAATTAAAAGCACCGCAGTAATAACACTTAAAAATATTATGCTTACAGCCGAAACTACAACTCGGATTACAATTCCGACCAAATACCCGGCAAACGTTCTATCACGCCTAAACGGGGCAATTAGGTTACGTAAAAGAACCTCTAATCCCGTCCTGTCATATACTTTCAAGAATGTCCTTGTAACGAACTTGTACCAAAATCCCCAGCTGAAAATGAAGTACCATACAGGAAATAATAAAATTTGATTTAAGTGCTTAGAAACTGACTTTGTTAGTTTATCAACAAAGCGCTTTAGGCGAAGGTTAACGTTTTTTGGCATTCTAATTTTAAGTATAACAAACAATAAAATCTTAAAAAGTGAGTTATACAACCAAACTATGATAGGACATCCCAATTTGCCCCAAAATAATTCACGACGTTCGTTGCTTCTAACAGCCAAAGTTCATTAAGCAAATCAAACGCCTAAGATCTTTCGGTTTTACCGATAGAGGACATAGGACATCGCGAACAATCTGCAACAAACAAGGACGTTAGGTCATGCAAAAGCAAAAAACAGCTGATCAAGATGACATCTATTTAGAATCAGATTTTACTTTTAAGTCTTCATCAGGTTCGTTAAGGGGAACGTCTTCAAAATCTTGTTTGTGACGCCAAGTGCCATGAAAGCGCTGATGGGCATTTTTAAGTTGGGTGTTTGTCACGTGCGTATAGATTTGTGTAGTTGAAACATTTTTATGCCCCAAACTTTCTTGAACGGTTCTAAGATCTGCTCCAGCAGACAAAAGATCCGTTGCAAAACTATGTCTTAAAACATGTGGTGTAACATCAACGTTAATTCCAGCTTTAAGCGCATACTTTTTTACAAGTCTTTGGATACTACGCACAGATAATCTAAAGCGTTCACCATCTGGGTCCTGCAACTCCATCTCAATCTTTCCGATACGCTTACTCAGTGGTTGAGTTCTCAATTTTTCATCTTCCGGAAGATCATCCATACTATCGTCATCGGTTTCGTCGCTTCTAGACCCCTTAGAGACGCTCATGTCGTCTTCGCCCTCTGTATCAACGAAAACGTCGGTCGGTGGTCCGGAATACTTAATGAAAAGCGGTACATACTCATCATCTCTACTATCTAAATATTTTTTTAACCAAAAACTGGCATCTTCACTTAAAAACACAACTCTTCTCCGGCGTCCTTTCCCAATTACTGTAAACTCACCACGTTTAAAATCGATGTTATCTCTATTAAGACCTGCTAGTTCGCTAACCCTAAGACCAGTGCTAAAGAATAATTCTAAGATTGCACGATCTCGCAGCCCAACAATCTTAGTTACATTTGGCTGTTTAAGTAATAACTCTAAATCTTCTGGTGTTAAGAACTTAAGACTTCTTGCTGGCGTATGCCGTCCTAGTTCTATCTTTTCCGGCTCTACAGCAGGATAATCGTGCTTTACTAAAAACTTCAGAAACGAGCGCAATGTAACTAAATAGTTGTATCTTGTCGACTCTTTTAACTCACGCCGGCTTAAATAAACCCTGAATTTCCTTATCACATCAAGGGAAATGTCACTTAGCGTTATTTCGTCTTTGTGCTTAAACTCCTTTAACCATGATATAAACCGACTTAGTCGATAATCATACTTGCGGGCCGTAGCAGGGGATAGGTTACGCTCAATTTCACAATACTCAAGGAAATCAGTAATTATTAGGGCGATGTCAGAGTTTTTATTAACCATAAACTTCTATTATTAATACCATTATATAGACCCATGCGAGTTGTCCACAAACGAGAGTTCAGGGGAGTGACAGCTCGAGAATTTTCCCGCATGCACTACGTCGTGAATTGTTTAATTAGCGACGTGATATAAATATTCAATATATAGGCGCTCAATTTGGCTTCACAGCGGCCAATCGAGCGCACGCGCCGCGTTTCGGGCTTAGCGACGCCCAAATCGGCTAGCGCATTTTAAATTAACAGGCACCATTACAAGAGAACGTTATCTATTTTTAGTTAGTTTTTTTCAAAAAAATAACTTAAAAATACTTTTAATAAAATTTTATATAAATTATCTAACAACTAAAAACACATCTATACCAACTCCTCCTCTTCTCCTCCGCACCCACTACGCCTTAGCCAAAATCAGGTCTTGATATAGTTTGAACCACTAGTTAATTAGCAGCCCGCAACAAACCGTGCCAACAACCCTATGGGGTATTAATGCTATAGGGTCTGTTTTCAAAATACTCCCCTGCCCTCCATTTTGCCGTGCGCCAGTTTTCCCGCACTACAACAAGAATTTTACAAATAACACTTAGAAAAATAAGTACGCAGAGATTAATATCAAAGACAAAACAAAGTATTCCCGCCTTAACCTTGGGGTCATATCGCGCTTTAAGTAATGTTCCATCACACCCAGCAAAATAAACACTAAACCACCAGAGCTCACTATGTTTACTATATTATTAGCTGGCCAGAAATTAACGATCGCTAAAATCTCAAGAGACATCGCTGCAAAAACAACAATCTCAGCTAGAATATTTCTGCCAAACAAGTAATACAGATACGAAAATGCCATTGCGACCAACATAATCCATACAGTCAAAAGTTGCAGATTTATCCCCCACCCTTGCCTAGAATACTGAATATAACTAAACACAAAAAACAAAAACATATTTATAAAGTACAAAACTGTAAGCCCAGCTTGTCTTAATGGAATCTTCTTAAATGTAGACACAAACAGCACATTAAGAGAACGCAACAAAAAATTAAAAACCCCAACAAATACCAATATAGTTAAACCCCTTAATATATTTGACTGCGTAATTTCAAAAACCTTATAAAAGGTAAGCAGCAGTGCATACACCGGAATCATCGTTGGAACGAGATAGCGATAGTTAGTGCCACCATCAAGCGTCCACCAAACAACACCCCCAATAGTAACAAAAACGAACCATACCAATAAGCTCGATAAAGTAGATGTCAAAACAATTACCCCGATTTCATTAAGGGCTACGATTATCATTAACAATGTTGCAACAACCGTTGCAAGTATTATTTTCTCGCGTTTAGCTCGCTTGAGTAAAAACATAAAGGCTATCTTAATCTCGGCACGCCATCTAACATATCATCAATCTCCGAAGAGCTTGACGTAGGGTTTGACTCTATCTTAACTTCACCGCTGGTCGCCTGCGTTGCTTCGTTGTTGGTCGGTGGAGATATCGCACTTACTTTAGGCGCACTTTGTGGTTTTGATGTAGATTGTGCTTTGTTCGAGACTGGAGCTATTCTACTTTGATTTGCATCGCCATCTTTTTTAGGAACATATTTCATCTTCTTGCGCAGCTCAATATCGCTTGCAGACTCGCTGCCTGCAAATCCCCCTTTATTTACATCTGTTTTTTCTATGCGTACTAAAGCTGCCCATTCTGGTTTAGTTTGTTGATAATCTTTAGGCACAAGAATCGTTGCCTTATCCCCAATATCACCACCGTAATACCGAACAGACGCAGATATTACCTTAAAGTCCATTCCATTAGCTGCAACAGTCCAAATAAAATCTTTCTTTGTGAGAATACCAGTTAGCTCTTGCCTTTCAACTTGCTTAACGAGCTTAAAGTCATTCCTATCACCGACAGCAAGAAGTTTTAATTGATCTCCAGACACAAGTTTACTTTTGCTTGCATAGTTGGGTGGAACCTGGTATTTCTTGCCATTTGGCATAAATACAAACTCACCATCAAACGTGCCTACTTCTCCTATTGGGATGGTAGACTCTACGTCTGGTGTTTCTTCTTTATCTCTAGCAGTTTCTGCGTTCTTATCGGTTTCCGTTCTAGCCTGTGGTTGCTGTTTACTTTGTACTGTATCTTGAGTGTTTACCACCACTGTTTTAGCTTCGCCTTTTTGGCTTGCAGGAGATTTATCTAAGACAATTTCGCCCTTAAGCGGTGTTTGGGAAACCGTTTTTTGGTTTGCGCTAGCATCAGGGCTTTTATGGCGTGTAGAAACGCTTGGCTCATTTAGTACAATCTCTCCCCTACTCTTTTCTGACAAATCGACCTCATGCGAAGTTTGTTGTGGTTGTTTCTGTTGTTTTTGAGACTGTACTGCAGCCACTCTCTTAGGTGGTGTAGGCTTAGTATTGTTTTGCATTGCACCTCCAGAAGACACAGTACCACTCCCCTGTGTTTGGCTTTGTTTTGCAAGGTCCTGCTTTATAGAAGCAAGTAGTTCTTCTAGCTGTGCAACTTTTTTTGCTAAATTATCGTTGTTATCCATAGCGCTAATTATATCTTAACAAAGCCTATTATGAATGAATTGAACGCATACTACGCTGTAATTCTTCATACTGTTTCTTTATCTCTTCACGTTCTTTTGCAACGACATCATCGTCCATACCTGGAGCAAATGTGCGCTTTGCCCACTCATTAATCGCTGCTTCTACTTTAGCTCTTGGACGAGCATAACGAGCACGCGATCTTGCTATAACCTCATCCCTTAAACCATTTGCATCAGTTATTGGAGGTAGTGCCATCGCACTAAACGGCTTTGATTGCTCAGAATCTATCATTATCTTCAGATACAGCTGGTATTTACCCAAATTAACAATATCGTTTGCAGTAAACACTGGTTCATACTCTTTTGCCAAAAACTCAGCATCTTCCTGTCCAGTGACAAAATTCATCATAGAGCCAACGTTACCAAACACGGCATCTCTAACAGTTGTATCGCCACCAGTGGTAAGTTGTGCAATATACTGATGCGCCATAACAAGATTCATTCGATATTTCCTAGACTCACTCAAAATCGACGCAAAGCTTGAAGTGGCGAAGTTTTGAAACTCATCAACATAAACGTGGAAATCTCTTCTATCCTCTTCGTTTGGAATGTTAGCCCGAGTTAATGCCGCAAACCATAACCGGCTAACTAAAAATGATCCTAAGATTGCGGAGTTGTCCTCACCAATACCCCCCTTACCCAAGTTTACTAAAAATATCTTCCCCTCATTCATGATATTGGGTAAGTTGATGGTTCCTTTTGCCTGTCCGACTAGATTTCTAATAAGAGGAGTTGCCAAAAATGGTCCTAATCGGTTTTGAATAGGACCAACAGCTTCGGCACTCATCCTATCGTTAGCCATCATATTTTCAAACTCGTTATTCCAAAACTCTTTTAAGATAGGATCTTCAACAAGGTGTACGATATAGCGCCTATAAGGCTTATCTACAAGAATTCTAGTAACACCAAGCAAGGTTGAGTTAGGAATCTCTAAGAAGGTAAGTATTATATTTCGCAGCAAGTGTTCCATTCGAGGTCCCCAAGAAAACTCAAATCGTTTTCTAAACACATCAACAAGCCCAGATGCAACTAGCCCTTTCTGATCTGGGTCAAAAAGCTCAAACATATTAATCGCTACTGGGTAGTTCATATCAGAAGGATCAAATACAACAACATCATCAACCCTTTCGCGAGGAATATAGTCTAGAACGTAACTAAACAAATCTCCATGCGGGTCAATAACAGCTAAGCCCTCACCGTTGCGAATGTCCTGAATAATCATATTGCGCATTAGCGTTGATTTACCAGTACCGGTCTTACCTAAAATATACATATGTCTGCGCCTATCAGGCGTTTTAACCCCAAACTCAACCTGTTTATTCCTAAACGTGGTCTTAGCAAATTTCATTTTTGCGTCCACAGGTAAGTTAAGTGGTGGTTCAGATTTCTTAGAAAAGATGTAGTCTATATTTGGCGTTGCAACAGAAACGTTTGGTAAGTGATAAATCGATGCAAGCTCTTCTGTATTTAACACAAACAAGTTATCTTCCTCAGCTGATTGTTGTCTGTTCTTGTATAGAGAAAGCAGTGTAGCTGAGTCCTTAATAAACCCAGAACGCATAAAAGAGTTTAGCTCACCGGAAGAAAACTGCTTAAAGGCAGCAACAAAAGAGCTAACCTCATGAATCGCACCCGCCTCAGTTGGGCTAGTAGCCAAAACTCTCATATTGACCTTAAACCCAAGAAGCGACAATTTTTTCTTTATTGCTTCAACCTCTGCCTTTGCCTCTTCTGTCATCTCATACTTTTCCTCGGCCTTTTTAGCTTGCTCTGTACGGTCCTCCATGTAAACGTGAGGTTGTTGCAAAACTCCAGCCAAAATATCAATTAAAAACCGCACTCCTTTAGTAAATAGTGTTTCAACGAGATGTTGCAGCAGTGGCTTAGTATCCTTAACCTTACCTGTTCGTAATTCGTCAATCTTCGCATAACCGCTAGCTTGCCAACCCTCAGGTAGTGGTTCTATTAACATCTGAAACCATACTTCTTCGCCGTCCTCTAAACCATCCAAGCTACTAGTAATAGCGGCTAACGGATCAACATCAAAGTCAGGGAAGCTTTTTATTGGGTAGTAGTATTCTTTTTCCAACACAAGCTCTGTACCACGCAGCACCAAACCTTCATTTACCTTTACATAATCCTCAGAAACATTTATCTCTGCCGTTGGGTACTGCGCGTATATCTGCGCCTCAACAAACTTTTTGTACTTGGCGGGTACATACGCATAGAAAAAGACCCCCTCACTTGTTCCGCGAATTTCAAAGGAAAACACGCCAACATCTTGACCTTCCTCTTGCAATAATCCATGTAACGCGGAAAAGAACATTTCTGCAGCTAGTGGGGTTTGCTCATTGTCCTTAGGGACTTTTATCACTAAAAGCACGCCATCAGAAACTGCCTCCTGTTCTGTTTGAGCCTCCATTGTGCTCCTGACGGTGCGAAGAGCCATTGCAAAAGAACCAACGGCAACAATGACAAGAATGGCCGGAATTAACATATCTTTATTGTTACATTACATCCCTTTTATTGCAAGCTAATACGCAATATAGCAGGGAAAAGTAAGTCACGTAAAAAGTCTTTACTCAATAAAATCTGATCCCACCACAACCTTTACATCAAACTTTACGTTATCACCAACCGTATACTTTGGTTTCACCTTAAATATATCCTCCAAACGCCTAGATATCGCCTTAGCCTGCTTTTTCTCAACGTATATTTCAATAATACTTTTAGATTCATTCGAGCTGTAATTCCCTAGCTCAACAACCTTGCCACCAATATTCTCAAGCCATAACGAGGCTTCTCGTGCTAGACCAGGAATCTCGGTAGCATTAAAAACACCAATGGATAAGTGCTCATTCTGCACGGAATCCTCAATCAACATTTGGTCATGCTGCACTTGATAAACAATATTTCCTCGAACAGACGACCACAGCTTTAGCAAGTCCATTCGAGTAAGATTTGAAGCAAGCTTGCCGCTTAATGTCCCATTAATTAACATTCCTGGTAGATCCTCAATATTTTCAAAACCCTTGTCTGGAATAATGTATGCATCAATTAGAATATGTCTTTTTTTAGATACTACCGTAAGCTGGTTAACATCAATGTCCTCATCTAACTGCAAATACTTAACCTGCCCTACGCTTCCATCAACTCCAATCAGCCAATTTGGTGCAACAAATATATTCACTTGATAGTTATCACTTAGTTCAGCGACCTTTGGCATATCAACAATTTGTATATCGTTTGGGGTTGTTGCTAGCCAGTATATTACTTGCCCAACAATAAATAATATCAACAAACCAAAGCTAGCAATTACCGCCTTCTTGTGGCGCTTGGTGAATAATCTAACTGTTGTTTTTAGGCTTGAGTTCTTCAATGAGTTCATTTTCCAATATTAATTCTACAATTTTGTCCCCTGCAATCCTTTCAGGTATTAGCACCATATCAGCACCGTGTTTTTTCAGTTCCTGAGCTTCTTTGTTGTTCTCAGCTCGCACGATAACCGTTGGTTTGTTTGAAAATTTGGAAATCTTTTCTAACAGCAACAGGTTATCTTCGTAACCTGGCACCGTTGAAACAATCAGTTTCACCTCTGGTTGATCTAGCTCATCAACAAGTTCTAAGTCTCCCAAATCTCCGTACACCGCATCTATACCACGATTTAACATAAGAGATACCGTTTTAGGATCGTAATCTATCACCAACATATCAATATTCCTTTTAGCCAGCGCGTCAACTAACCTGCTCCCCATTCTATGTGCACCAATAATTACAACCTTATCGTTAGCTAGATTTAACTCATGATGATGTTTAACCAACGACTTACGTTGAAATGCAATAAGAGGTTTTTTCAGTTTTTCGTAAAGCGCATCTCCATGACTGATAAAATACGAGCTACCAATCAAGGTTATAATAGCCACACCAGTTACAATTGATAACGTATCATCCCCTACCTGCCCTAGAGCAACTCCTGTTGCTACAATAATTAAAGAAAATTCTGAAATCTGAGAAACAGTCAGACCAGTTAAAAAACTGATCCTTCGGTGATACCCCATCGCTCCCATTATTGACAGTAGTATGAGCGGATTACCAATAAGCACAAATATAGAAAGAAGTAGTATTTGTGGAATATTTTGGACTACACCATCTAAACTAAGACCCATTCCAAGTACTACAAAAAAGATTATTATAAAAAAATCTCGAAGCGGCTTTACTTTCGCAGTGATCTCGGTACTAAGCGGGGATGTCGCAAGCACAATCCCAGCCAAAAACGCTCCTACTTCAATCGAAAACCCAACATACCTAGCCAAAAATGAAAAGATTAGTGCCCACGCCAAAACAAACAATAAAAGTATCTCTGTTGACTTCCCTACTTTGCTAAGAACAATTTCTAACATACGACCAACGATTACAGCTAGCGCAACAAGTAAACCGCCTACAAAAATAACTCTTAAGATTTCAACGACAATGTTTCCATCGCCAGTCCCTGCCATGGAATTTAGTGCAATAAGAGCAATAACCGCAATTAGGTCTTGAACGATGAGAAGTCCAACAGCTATTCGTCCGTATAAAGAGTTTAGATCCCCTTTTTCGCCAAGTAGTTTAATGATAACGATAGTTGAGGAGAAGGTAAGTGCTATCGCAATATAAGCAGACTCCACCATCTCAAACCCAAATAAGAAGTGCGAGAGCAAAAAACCAACGATAAATGTTACAGCAACTTGCCCTATACCTGTTGCCATTGCCGTAGGGCCAACCTCTTTGACCTCTTTTATATCAAGCTCGACACCAAGTAAAAACAGCAAGAAAGCAATCCCTAGCTTTGCCAACATCTCCAAAACATCACTTGTCCCACCTTCTGCTAAAAACAACGATGCCAAGAAACCTGCAACGATAAACCCCAAAATAACTGGTTGGTTTAATTTTTTAGAGACAAGCCCTAGTATTGCCGCTATTGCAAGGACTACACCTAATTCAAGTATAAATAACTCCATATACTTACCAGAATATCATAAGGTTACACACCAAGGATAGTCTTAAAAGAGCTGGGTACAGGGGCAACAAACCGTTGTGGATTATTGCCTTGTGCCGTAGATATTCTCAAAGAGTAAGCATGCAGATACATACGCCTTTCTAGCCCTTTGCGCACAAATTCCTTAAACAATTCCTTTTGCTTTCTCCCTTGATACAGCACATCACCAAGTACAGAATGCCCTAAAGACTTAATATGTACCCTTATCTGATGAGTTCTACCAGTCTTTGGGTAAGCCGAGAGTACAGTAAATTTATGGTCACTAAACACTTTTACTTGTTCTATCCTAAACTTAGTTATAGAAGGTTTGCCATCCGAGGTAACAGCTACCCGCATACGGTTTTTAGGATTTCTGCCAAGCGGAGCGTTCACAACGAAAACGTATTTGTCTGGCAAAGTATCTCCTTCAGGCATACGCATCTTTCGCATAATAGTTTTTTTAACGTCCCCCCAAACAACGACAACGTATCGCTTCCCTACCCTACGACGCAAGAACTGGTTTGTTAAATGCAAAAAACTCTTTTGAGTTTTGGCAGCAATCATTACACCACTAGTATCTTTATCTAATCTATGAACGATTCCTGGTCTGTGCCCCTGAACCCCAACGGTTCGCAAGCTTTCTCCATATCGATTTATAAGCCATCCAACCAGTGTTTTATCTTCTTCGTACCCAGGACCAGGGGTTACAACCAAACCATGTGGTTTATTAATAACAACGACAGAATCGTCTTCGTATATTACTTTGATACGCGAGAATAAATCGTTCACGAACTATCCCTCTAAGAACTTCGCGACTTCGCTAAGAATTTGATCAGGAGTATATGCGCTTTTAATAAGGTAACCAACAGCCCCTAGCTCAAACCCCCTCTTAACAAGTGCGTCTTGACCAAGGTTTGTAAGCATTACTACCTTACCAAGATTTTCCAACTTGCCAGCGTTCTTTAGCTCTTCCATCACACCAAAGCCATCCATTTCTGGAAGCATAATGTCAAGTAAGGTTAGATCAAATTTTTCACTCATTGCCCTATCAAGCGCTTTAGCGCCATCTTCCGCACTTTCAACTTGATATCCTTCGTCGGCTAATAGCTCCTCATAAAGCTCACGAAGGAAGGTTTCGTCTTCGACTATAAAAACTCGTGCCTTTGTAGTTTCTGCCATAAGTAATTAAATAATAGTGTAAACTGACCCAAAACGCAATATGCACAAGATTCTAATCATAGCTATAGTACTTCTACTATTTTCTGCAGCAAGCCAACACGTGACCTACCAGTAAAATTGTGATTCCCCGGTAACTCGATATAGTATGAATTAGGACACTTTTTAATTCGGTTATAATCACCCCATTTTATGATATCTTCGTCCATTGCCCTTATAAAATATATCTCAGATAACTTGGCATATTCTTCATACAAATCTATCTCAGGTGGCATCTGTTTAAAGTAGTCCCAAAAGGGTTTAAATAAATACCTTGCGCTACCATCTGACTTCCTTAACTTTGTAAGCCCGTCAACGTTAACCTCACATTCATCTCGTTGCTGTAGACTTTGTACCAAAGTTTCATACGAACTGCCTTCCGGTGGTGGCGCAATAAAAATTGATTTAGAGAAGACTTTTTCCTTGGCCAAAGATGCAACAAAGCAACCGGCTGAGTGAGCAACCAAAACATATTCCTTTGGGGTATATGTTGCTTTAACCCAATCTACAACATAAGATAAACGTTTAGCGTTGTCGTTATACGGTAGCACCTCCATTGACTTACCATCTTGCAGTACATTGGAGTAGTCGAATAAAACACACAAATATTCCTTAGCCAGTACGTTTGCTATATCGGTAAAAATCTTTTTGTTATCACGCCGCACATTAAAGCCGTGTGAGAAAATAATGACTTTGCCAGATTCTTCATTCCCCGTAACCTCACCAAAGATATCAAAGTCATTCTCTACATTAATCAAAACATCTTTATGAATCATCGAATTGATATTATCAATCAGAACTATAAACAGCAACTAACTCTAACCTGCAAGGAACAATCCAAGAACTAGAGCCAGTACGAACATATACGCGAGTGTTAACAAAAATGTAAGGATTGAAATCCCAAGCACACGCCAAATCGAGTGTTTGGTAGTCTCTCCCTGATTTATCGACGCGTTAAGCTCTTTGTTTTGTAGCTCCTTCATTGCAAATATTATGGCAATCGTATACGCAGTCGGCACAGTAAGTGTTGGAATCTTACCTGCAATATCATCCGGTAAAAGTATCAATATTAAAAATAGCAGTGCACTAAGAGCAAAACCGATTTGCATACTCTTTTGGGCAAGTCCTTGTTGATTAAGTGCTTTGAAGTTTTTACTCATCATATAGACCCCTGCAAATGGTCCACCAATAATTGTTGCAGCTATTACTTGACCAAATGAATACACTCTTTTACCGGTAGGAGAAACGCGCATGGGTGCAGGCGAATTCTGCGGTGCGTTCTGCTCATCATTATCCTGCATAATTTAAGCATACATGACTCGCATAATGCCCGTCAATAGCACAAAATCGAATATTGTTATATCATTAAACCAATGAAGCGGTATAAAATCACAGGCGGTACACCACTCTCTGGAACTGTAACACCCATTACTAATAAAAACTCCATTCTCGCCTTAATCCCAGCTACGCTTCTAACAAGTGAGCCAGTTATTTTGCACAACATTCCTAAGACTTCAGACGTACGAATTATGCTTAGAGTTCTTAAAGTACTTGGCGCAAAAGTCCATTACTTTAATCAAGGACAATCTATAAAAGTTACTGCCGAAAATATAAATCAAACATCTATACCAGCTGATCTTTCTCAAAAAGCACGTGCTACCCTACTCTTTTTAGGTTCACTTTACTCCCGATTTAGAGAAACAGGCATTGGCGAAACAGGAGGATGTAAGCTTGGCACGCGCCCAGTAGATACCCACTTTGTTAATTTTGAAAAACTTGGCGCAAGCGTTGCTTATAAAAACGGTGGTTATTTCATAAAAGAACAAACCCAAAAAGATGTATTCATTTGGCAAGAAGAAGCAGGAGTTACACCAACTGAAAACGTAATCCTCGCTTCTGTACTAGGAAAGCGCCACGTTACAATTTACAATGCTGCAAGTGAACCGCACACTCAAGACTTGTGCAACATGTTAGTACAAATGGGTGCAAACATTACTGGAATCGGCAGCAACAAGATTGAAATAGATGGTGTTGAAAGACTACACGGTGTTGAGTACACCCCAATCGTTGAGCACCTAGATGTTGGGACATACATTGCTGCCGCCGCAATAACAGGCGGTGAGATAACAATAAAAAATGCTATTCCTGAGCATATGACTCAAATCCTAGCAATGTACGAACGGTTAAATGTTCGAGTTGACATAAATGACGATGAAATACATGTCCCAGCAAATCAAGAATTAATTGCCAAGCCTAATATACGAGGAGGGCTAAACAAGATTGATGCGCAACCATGGCCAGGATTTCCTGCAGATTTACTTCCAATTGCCGTCGTGTTAGCAACCCACGCGCAAGGTTCAATTCTTTTACATAACAAACTTTATGAAAGCGCAATGTTTTTTGTAAACGAACTTATTAAGATGAAGGCAAAGATTTTACTTGCAGATACTCGCCAAGTTGTTACTCTAGGAAAAAGTGAGTTAAAAGCCGCCCATATATTCCCTCCAAGCATAATTCAAGCAACCGTTGCGTTGTTCTTGGCTGCATTGTCAGCAAAAGGCACATCTATTATTGAAAACGTCGAGATTATGGAACGAAGATACCCTGACATTAAGTCAAGCTACGAGAAATTAGGCGCAAAAATCGAGCTCATTTAGGTAGCATCATGCTACCCTTACGCTAAATCCAAACACGCTTCCTTTCCCTTCGCCTTCAGAATGTACCCAAATTTTGCCACCATGTAGTTCAACAAGCCCCTTGGTAATATAAAGGCCCAGCCCCGTACCGCCGCTTTCTGCTGTTTTTGTAAAACTTCCTTGATCCAATTTGCTGAATTTCTTGAACAGTCGTGCCATATCTTCTTTCGATATACCTCGCCCTGTATCCTTGACCTCGACCCATACGTAATGCACTTTGTCCTTTAGATCTTTTCCATCATCAGGTGAGATTTTTGTATGTGCAGATAGCGTAACATCAATTCGCCCTTTGTCTGTATATTTAATGGAGTTTCCAATAAGGTTAAATAATATTTCTCTAAAGCGGTTTTGATCTACTACACAAAGCGGTAGTTCTTCTTCAGGTTTATCAAGCTGCAACTTTAAACCGCGTTCCTTAGCCTTAGGTATTAACTGCTCGACCGTTTCTTCCACAATAGGCACAATATCGTAGGCTTGCAAATCTAAGGTTATTCTGCCCCCTTCTAGTCTACTTGCCGAAAGCATATCGTTAACAAGCTCAATCATTCGATCACTGCTCACAAATGCTCTCTCGAGATATTTAGTCAATTCAGGAGTTAGATGCTCCTTTTGTTTATTAAGTGCCATCCAAATGTATGATTTAATTGCAGTCATCGGCGTGCGTAGTTCGTGGCTTGCGACACTCACCAACTCATCCTTCATCTTATCCAGCTCGGTTAAGCGTTCGTTTGCCATCTCCAGCTCTTTGTTGCGTTGTTTTAGCTCATCGTACAAACGAACACTATCTATAGCTATTCCCGCTTCGTCCATAAACGCTTCTAACAACTCTAAATCATCTTTGTTTAGGTCCTCAAATGGTCTGTCTAAGCTAAAAGCAATTGCGCCAAGAGGTTTCCCTTTAGCAGAAAGCGGATAGACTAAGACATGTGAGGTCTTGGTAGCTTCTTGTAACTCCTCTGCTAATTTCAAATCAAGAGGTGGAACGAATAGGTCTTTAAAAGAATCAGTACTCACCGGTTTGCGCTCCTCCAACGCTTTATAAAACAAATTTGAAGGATCTTTGCCATATTCCAAACGATAGTCCCGAAGCGGTTTTGGCAACTTCTTTAATGCTCTATCATAAATCGGAGCAGACGAGAGTGCTACGGGATGAATATATTTACCGTTTTTGTCTTCTGATAACAAAACCATCATCGCTCCAGGAAAGTCCATTTCCCAGTTCACCAAGTCAACAATCTTTTGAGCCATTGGTTCAAGCTCAAGAGTATTCATAATTATTTGGTCTAGAGAGCGAAGAATTGAAAGCCTCTTGTTTCTAATCTTTAAGTCATGCGTTGCCTCAGCAACCTCTTTTTGTAGCTTTTCGTTAAACTCACGAACTTCTTCATAAAGCTGCGCATTTTCAACCGCCACACCAGCTTGATACATCAATGCTTCCAATGCCTCGAGATCGTTACTAGTATAGGCTCCTCCACCCTTTTTATCTCCAAGAGCAATGATTGCAATAAGTCCTTCTGAAGCAATCAACGGGACATAAACGGCAATTTCTTCTTTCCTCATATGCTCTACTAATCTATCCAGATGCTCGTTACTGATTCTTTTTTGCTCAATGTAGCGAACCAATTCGTCAAGTACTAATAACTCCTGGTGTTCTTTAAAATATTGCACTACGTCTTCTGGTGCTCGATCAAGTAGCATGAAGTCAATAGTTGAAGAACGAAGAGTTTGATCAAGTACAGAAACTAGCTCCCGTCGAAGCTCTGGGAGCTCAATATTCTTAGTAAGAATTTCACCTAAATGATTAAATAGCTCACGACGGTTGAACTCCCGTTGAAATAAAAATCTGTCAGTTGCGGCTTTAACCCACCTATCAAGCCAAGGAAAACCTAAAACAAAAATCGTACTCACAAGACCAACGCTTAACCAAAGTTCTGAATCCCAAATAGTTGTAGATTTACGAAGAATTATCGTACCAACAAAAGCAAGAACAGTTGTAAAGATTAATATTTCAATAATCCGAATTAGCCCCGCCCGAAACGCCAAGCGAATATCAAATAAGCGATGTTTAACTATTGTATATACAATGCCTGAAATTAGTATCAAAGTAGAAACAGGACCTAGAAAAACAAAAGCGTATATGTCAAATAGCAATGGAAGCAACAAATTAGTTGTAACACTAATCAAGGCTGTTACAAATGTACTAGTAAATACAATTTTCAGTTGTGCTTTTTTGATTCCAACAGCTCTTATGTAACTTCTTATCAGCCTTATAAAGGCTAAAGTGAAAGTAACTATAATATACGCTGCAAACAGTAACCTCCCCTTTCCTGGGATTAACCCTTTTTGTACGTCCGAATATGAAATACCTGAAATACTAAAATCAGGAACAAGAATTAAAAGAATCAAAACAACACCAAGTATTTCGAGTATTGCTAGTATCTTTTGAGAAGAAGCTGTTTCTTTTGGATAAAAATAGGAAAAGTACAAAAAGCTAGATGCTACAATTACAACAGATATATCGGCAAGAATTGCCATCCAGTAAGCAAGCCGAATGTCAGAAGTAATTCCAAATATCATATTTGAGAACGCCCACAAGGATAAACCTATAACTGTGATTGAAAAAGATCTATTCACCTTGCTATGAGGATTATTCGCTAGTATAAATGCAGAAAGTAGCAGTTGCCCCAAAATAGTAATTGCCAGAAATAACTCTCTAGAACTTAAATCCATATGTAATTATATAGTACACCAAAAACAAGGCTAAAATGCAAAAGAGGGCCTGCCATGTGATAAGTATCCTCACATCGACAAACCCTCTAGTTTTTCCCACAACTCGCGCACCGCTTCTAGCTCGGCAGGAGAAAGAGTTTTTTCCAGTGCCAAGTCCTCCTGATAGCCAAATCTTGCAGCAACTTTAGGCGGTAAAACCGTTTCAGTAGCAACAAGATTCAGAGCTATCGCGAAGTGCGGCACTTCCTCGCCGAAGTTTTTTTCCTCCAGCCTATTCTTGGCCGGAAAATTTGCCTCCCCTAAAATTGTCACCACAAATCCCCTAGATTGCAGAGAATAAAGCAACCAGGGATTGACCACCATGACAACAATAGGACGCTGCTCGTCTCTACAAGCAACGTACAATGCGCCCATCAGGCGCTCTTTCGCCTGAGTCTTCTTATCAGAACGAAGAATTGAAAGGCTCATAAGAAATCTAGTCGCTTCTGCTAGAAAAATGATATTATTTCTCAGGAGAGTCTCTACTTGCTCAGGCTGCTTGAGTATCTTCTTGAACGATGGAACACCGAACAGCATAACTTCTTCAAGTTGCTCATGAGGGAATATTAACCGAACTCCCCCAACGAGAGCATCCAAAAATCTGCGATGCTTAAAAAGGCCGATGTTGCGCACTTTCGGCATCAATTCAAACTTGTCAGGATCCCACGCCCAATTTAGAAAAAATCGAACGTAAATCAAACGAAAGAGATACCATCTTAGTAAATTAATGTACTTCAGCGATTGTGTATAAAACATATTTCACCTCCTTAGAGAAATATGAGATTTTTTTTCTTTAAAATTTAGATGCGTGCGACAATGATGTATATATACATCATTTTTGGGCAAAAGTAAAGAATGCGTTTATTCAACGACCATTTACTAACGTATGTTTGCTTGTAGTTAAACTATGAAACACCAAACAACGAATAGTCAACGCGAAGTTATTCTAACCAGCTTTTTGCTTCTTCCTATACTTCCCCACCTCATCAATAAACGCTAAAAGTTGGAATGTGGGGACGCTTACAGCAAGAATTATAAAAAAGTATGGCAGCCATTTTTGGTCTTGGTACGCCCAAAACATGTTAAACGCAACATGGATTGAAACTGTATAAAAAATCACATACGCCATCGTTTGCAACCACTTCCATTGACGTGATCCAAAGTATGCAATTGCTTTGTCAGACGAAATAGTTGCCAATAAAATCCCCCATGCAAGAGCAATATAGCCTAGTATCATCGGCACTTCCCTACCCTGCCGCAGTAACTCAAATCCATTTAAGTTAGATGCAACAAAGTGCAGCAAGGCAAAAACAGCGAACCAAATACCAGTCTCCCGTCTCCAGGTAATCCACTTCATAAGCGGCGGATATAAACGCCCAAGGGGTCCTAAAAGCATTGTTGCAACAAGCAAAACGAAAGACGCTTCAGCAAGCGCTCTAGACAAATTAGACGACAGTGGGAAATCTAATCGGAGTAGTAGGAAAAGCAAGACGATTAACGACGACAAAAATGCCACAACGCCGTGTCTTAGAATTGCATTTTTCATACTTACTCTTGCAAGAAACATAAACGTTATCTAACTAAGTTACCAACATAGTAATTAGCGAGCAAGTCTATTGCCTTAGAAGAATGCCCCTCATCACTTCCTCCACGAGTATTAAAAGCCGTCGTAGCATCACCGCCGCAGTACGGCAAGATTGCTTTTGCACCAGCTGGATGTTTACCTAAGTAAGAGGTTACGTCATAGACCTTTTCATCGATAAGCAACCAGCAATCGGTTTCACTATCGTGACTAGATACCGACTGTAATGTGTAACCGTTGTTTTGGCTAGGACGTTCTTGATTTTGAACAACGATAGTCGGCAAGACAGCTTCTTCCTTTGGCTTAACAGTTGGCTCATCGCCATTTGACCTACTTACCAAAAATAGCAAAAGCGGTGCGAGCAAAGTAATAAAAAGCCCAACCAGTAATTTTTTATTCACCCAGATATTTTATCAGTTGAACTAAAACAACTAAGAAGAACGCTATTGAAGTAAATAGCGTTCTTCTTTAGAATAAAGACGATGATAAATCTTAAATCTGCCCGTTTAGACTTTGCCACTCGTGAGCGAATTATTTCAAGAATAAGTAAAGAAAGCCTAACCCCAGAAGGATACTATTTCCTTCTTGTCATCTCCGTTGTCATAATTACTTTAGGGCTCTTTCTTAACTCACCTGGCGTTATTATCGGCGGAATGATAATTGCCCCAATGCTAAACCCTATCATTACAATCGGCGCAGCAATTATCACCGGTAACGAGAAACTATTATTCAAAGCCCTCAAAATTGTTGTACTTAGCGTGGGCGTAGCTATTGCAGGTTCACTACTAGTCAACTGGTTCTTGCCTATCCATAACCCTACCCAAGAGATGCTTGCACGCACAAAACCAACACTAATTGACTTAATTGTCGCCTTAGCATCAGGCGCAGCTGGAGCATACGCCGTTACAGTTAGAAAGGGGTTAACTTCGATGATGGGAGTTGCCGTAGCCGCCGCAATCATGCCGCCCCTAGCGGTCGTTGGATATGGAGCTTCTGCGTTTCGGCTAGACATTGTCGGAGGAGCATTCCTACTTTTCTTGGCAAACCTAATTGCAATAGTTATTGCGACAGTTGTAGTTTTTTACGTGTTAGGCTTTAACCCTGGTCGCCGCTCAGATGTAAAACAAGTAGCAAAAAGAGATCTTATTTTTACCGCTAGCTTTTTCTTACTTATATCAACGATACTTGGCGTCTTCCTTGTAAATACCGTAAAAGAAGCAAACCGAATGCGAATAATTGAAGACGAGTTAGACCGCTTTTTAAAACCATACGACAATACCAAGGTTATATCGCTAGATGAGCATAAAAACGTGACAGGCAAGGTTCTTGAAATTACCATTCAGAGCCCATCAACCTTTACGCAACGCGCAACTGACATTTTAGACAAACAGCTCGAACAACGATTAAACGAAGACGTTGATTTGCAATTATTAGTTATCCCTGCTACAAAATTAGTAGATGAATAAGGCGCGAACGACTTGTTTATTTATGTATTAAGAACGTAAAACGAACTACCCATATGAGAAACAAAGTCAAACGCAATCTTTCCAACAAAAATATGTCTCGGTTAAAACTTATGGCAGTAGTTATGGCTCCAATCTGGGTGTTTGCTAGCCTAGTACTTTTGTTAGGTGTTGGAGTCAAACTTGTAAACGCAGACCAACCTCATAGACCTAAAGTCCTTGGCATACGTGACACCAAATCTTATACACTTTTTGCAGCACAGCCCAATTACGCAGACACGTTAACTCAGACCATAAACTATACTGACACCCGCGAATACAAATTACATGCGTTCTTCATGTCCTACAGAGCCCCATACGAGATGCTAGAAGCGGTGCCAGCCTTCATAGAAGCCGCAGATAGATATGATCTCCCGTGGACACTTCTACCTGCAATTGCTTGTAAGGAAAGTGGTTGCGGCAGGAAAATACCAGCAGGAAGCTACAACCCATTTGGCTGGGCAGTTTATACTGGGCAAACCACTGGTGCTAACTTTAGTTCTTTTTCCGCTGCAGCTTGGACTGTAGCCAAAGGATTACGTGAGGATTATTTCAACAGAGGGTTAGATACAGTCCCCGAGATAGAAACACGATACACTCCACCAAGCGCAAACTCACATAAGGGCTGGCAAAAGGATGTCACCTATTTTATGAACAAACTTGAAAACTGGCAGTTGTAATAATAAATCGAGTATTAACTAAAATCGTTCTTAGAAGTCCCAATTTTCTTTAATAAACTTCGTTAAGTCTTCTTTTAGCTCTGGTCGTTGCATTGCAAACTTTAACGTGGTTTGTAAGTAACGCAGTGGGTCTCCAGTAGTAAGCCACTCGCCTTCAATTGGTTGAGCTATAACCTTTTTCCCTTGTTGTGCAAGCGAGTTTAATATATCTATAACCCATAACTCATTGTCCTTGCCAGTTCTTACCTTCAGTGCTTCTTTAATAACATCATTTGTAAATATAAAACGACCAAACTGAGCCATATTTGAAGGCGCTTCCTCGATTGGAGCTTTTTCAACTCCTAGCTCCATCTCATACTCACATTCCCCATGCTCCTTATACTTTACAGTCCCATACCTTGGAACTTCAGAATCTGGCACTTCTTGTACTGCAAGAATAGCTGAAGGATGACACTTTTCATAAACCTCAATTAACTGTTTTGTAACTGGCTTTTCTGACAAGGTCATGTCATCACCAAACATATAAACAAAAGCTTCATTTGGATCGATTAACTCCTTTACAACAAGAAGTGGTGTAGCATTTCCGTAGGGGAGATGACCGCGTTGTCTTGTATAGACAAAGTTAGCCATTTTAGGAATTTCCTGTATTATTCGCAGCCTATCCAGTTTATTTGTTTCCTTTAGTTGCTTTTCAAGCTCACGGTTATTATCAAAAAAATCTTCCATAATGTGATGCCCTGCGCGGGTAACAAGAATAATGTCTTTAATCCCAGAGGCCACTGCTTCCTCAACTAAGTATTGAATAATAGGCTTATCAATAATTGGGAGCATTTCCTTTGGCTGGTTTTTTGTTGCTGGTAAGAAACGGGTTCCCGTTCCTGCTGCAGCAATGACCGCCTTTGTAATCTTTTTTTCTTTAGGCATGTTGCTTGTAATAACTCTGGAGCGGTGGACCGGACTTGAACCGGCGACCTTCACCTTGGCAAGGTGACGTTCTACCAACTGAACTACCACCGCATAATGCAACTTGTTAACCCTAACTTACTCAACGACAAAGCAACTGTCAGTCCGCCTAGAGCCAAGCTTTAAGCGACGCTGGTGGAAACACCACCGCAGAGTAATCAAATTATAAATCACAAAGTCCAAAATACAAACTTAAAGTTATCCCTTCTCAAAATGCATTTAGATGCGATAATAATCCTGATGGCAACTCTTTACCTAGTATCAACCCCAATCGGAAACATTAAAGACATAACTATTCGAGCGCTTGAGATCTTGTGGTCAGTAGATTTGATTGTTTGTGAAGATACGCGCGAAACGCAAAAACTACTAAACGAATACAAAGAAAAGTTTGACTCTCCGTATCCTAAACTTCTTTCGTATAACGACCACAATAAAGACAAACGAATCCCCAAAATATTAGAAATACTACAAAGTGGACAAGACGTTGCGTTCGTATCTGATAGGGGCACTCCCCTACTCTCTGACCCTGGATATAAGTTGGTTAAGAAAGTTATAGAGTTGGAGGATTACGGGTTGAAAATCGAACCGGTTCCTGGCGCAAATGCTATGCTTCCTGCCCTGCAACTATCAGGTTTCCCCCCAGATAAATTCTTTTTCGTTGGCTTTTTACCAAGAAAAGAATCTAAGCAAATAGAACTAATAAAGTCCTTTCCTAAAACAACAGTTATCTTTTACGAATCGCCACAACGCCTTATCAACACACTAAACAAATTACAAACGTTACTTAACGACAAACCTATTGCCGTTTGCTTTGAACTCACCAAAATGCACCAAAAAGTTATACGAGGAACAATATCACAAGTAGTAACACAGCTTACGCAAAACAAATTAAAAGGTGAAATAACAGTTGTGCTAAATAATCGGGACTAACTCATTCCAAATATCTCTTTAGCCTTTTCAACTAGATCGAATGGGCTTATTTGTACTTTTATTAAGAATTCTCTGGCGCCTAAGTTAAGAGCTTCGTTGATAATACTATCTTGACCTAAGTTTGTTAGCATAATAACAGGAATATCCTTGGTTTCAGGATTATTTTTGATATTACGTAATATATCAATTCCATTCATTTTCGGAAGCATAATATCAAGAAATATTAAGTCTGGATGGTTTGAAGCTGCTTTTAAGCCAGATTCACCGTCTGCAGCTGTTTCCACATCAAAACCTCCCCCTTTAAGAGTTAGTTCGTACATCTCGCGAATTGGAGCTTCATCTTCTACAACAAGAATCTTAGGCATTAAATTTATTCTACTATAATCTAAACAAGATTGTGAAGACTACGCAAAATCACTTTAACTTGATGTGGCTTCTTAAAATATCTGCAAATTCGATATAGCCAATATCGTTAACTAATTTCCCACTTTCAGCAATGGATATATGACCTGTTTCTTCCGACACTATTATAGTTATCGCATCAGACACCTCTGTTACACCAAGCCCGGCTCTATGCCGCATACCGTTTAACTCATCGTTCTTACTATTTGGCAAAACACAACCTGCAGCAACAATTCTGCCATCACGGATTATTACAGCACCATCATGTAACATACTATTTTTGTTAAAAACAACCTTTAGAAGAGGAGCCGAAACGCGACTGTCTATTACGTACCCAGTTTTTACGTATTTTTCCAATGCGTCTGTTTGAGTAATCACAATTAGTGCTCCAATCTTACGCTCTGCCATATAAACCACTGCATCCGTTATTTCATCTAGATAATCGAACGACTTCGCAAGTAAGCGCCGCAAGGTTTTATGGTGACTTAAAGCCCCTAACTTATAAAGGTATGTGCGTAGCTCATTTTGAAACATAACAGGAAGAGATATCAATACAAATAACAACACTAAGTTAATGAGAGAATGTGTAAGGTTTAGAGATAATAGAGAGGTCAGAAAGCTAAGAGCAGCCAGTATAGATAATCCAATTACAACATTAAGCATTGAAGACTTCCGGAATTTGTATATAGCAACACCAATGAGCAAAGTTACAATTACAATATCTACAACGTTTAGAAACGATAGTTGAAAGTTATATATATCGTAGTCCACAGAGATCGGCTGTTGCAAAAAATAGTTAATGACATCTCCAATTCTCATGGGCAGTTTGTTTCCTAAACAAGGATAACACAAGACACTATCTCGATAAAAAGCCTTTTAAATATCTCCAAGTCTTGATATAATAAAGGTCTCCTTGATCTTTTCTGATCATCGGAGAATGCGTACAGCGATTAAGGCACCTTCGGGTGCCTTTTCGCTAGGTAGCACGTCTCGCACCCTCAGGTACACGCATAGAATTACACATCAAACCAACAAGCTGAAGTGATCTAGACGAAAAGTTTGAATGGTAGAGATTTAATCTAAAGACTTAAGGAATTTTTGGTAGTCGGCATCTTCCTTCGCTGCACGCTCTACTGCAACTCTAACCACATCAGACTTACTTCGTTGTGTGTGTGTCGCCACCCAATCAAGATATCTGTTCATACTTGGAGGAATATTCATAAACAGCTTTGCATCAAGCGAGTCCTTCATCTCGCTAATGAAATCCTCAATTATTGTTTTGGCTTCCTCGACAGACTTATATACCTCTTTCCTTAAGTTTCTGTGTCTTAGACCATCGAGCAAACTCTCCTTATTGGGATTTGAGTTAGATATAAGCAGCAATGTTGGTCTCCTGTACTCAAGAGCTAAGGCAAGTTTAAAGTTACTTTCAGGAGAGATTACTGTGTCGTCCGCAACAACAACATCAGACCCTACAATAAAATCGCGCGTTTTTTTAAATGAATCTAGCATATTAGATATTTCTGGATTAAACTTATCGACATAGACCTGTACTCCCTTAGAGTCTAGCGCTTCCATTAAGCCCTTGGCTTGCTTAGATTGTGGATTACCTATAAACGCTACTCGCATGATTGATTATCCTTGTTTGCGTTAATTATATATCGAGATAAATATATTTCCAAAACTAGCGCTTTGGCCAAACAACCACGTTAAGGTCCCTAAGTGATTCTTTGAAACTAAATACGTCCTTAATTCCATTCGAACGCATTACCTGAGTCATCAAAAGGTCTTTATAGCTATTATTCAGTTTTGTCCGTGCTTTTCCATTTATCCTTTCCGTAATGTCTGCAGGCAAAATAACTATTCCACTATCACGTAAAACCAATTCTATAAAACGATGTGCCCGTGTCTTGTCGTACGTGGCGGAAAGAGCCTCTGCCGCACACACTATCTCTACAATTGAGGAATATAGCTTAACGGTTTTATTAAAAAGACTCACAACAAAGTCACTTGCCCGTTTATGATTAGGATCTTGAGTGTCGTTTAATGCAACAAATGCATCCGAGGCTATAAACAATTGCTTCATGGCTTATCTTCCCCTTCTATCATCCTCATTAACGTTTGAATCCCCTTTTCGGTATGTCCTCTAGTTTCGTGTAAAACATGTTCCTCTAAAATTCGTCGCACATATGCCGATAAAGTAACTCCATTTTCTTTGGCTTCTTGCTTCAATATTTTATGTATATTGTCTGGAATAAATAACTGAGTTCTATGCATTTTATTTATACTATCTTCTTATCAGTAAATATCTTTACCGTTCCACGCATGCCTTTAAGATGCAGTAAGGGCATATCGCCTTTACTGGACCTTGCCTTAATAAGTTTTTTAATGTGTCCGGATGCATCTTCTCCAAATGCAAAAAGCCATAGCGTGTTCATCCTAGAAAGCGCTCCTAACGAGATTGTTATATACTCGCGTCCGTCATCCCCCTCATACCCAACCACGTAATCTAAATGATGTTTATTCAGAATTTCCCCATCGCTTTCAGGAAACTTTATGCCACCAAGACTACCGTCTGCCTGTATGTCTAAAAACGCATGAGCATGCTCAGAAGACTCAAGGACATCTGCCACACGAGTTGCGTACGCACGCGATGCGCCTTCTAAGGAAGGAGCTCTTGATAAAATCCTAAAGAACGGAACGCCGCGCTTACCAAAAATATCCATTAATCCACTATCTCGATATTTCGACTCCACACTTTCTATGTGAAAAGGTTCACCCAGTACCTCATCTGCCATTGCAATAGAGTATGGTTCTAACGTTTCATAACTGGCAATCAAATTAAGTAGTTTAAGGACATGTTCACTATACGAAACAAATACAGCAGTGCGCTTACCCAACAACTGAGTGAGTACGTAATAAATATAATTTATTGCTTGAGAAGGAGTTAACTCCTGAAAGAGTTCTATATTCTCTACTATAACTGGCACATAACGTTCGTTGAGTTCTTGTGCTTGTTCTTCCATGTATTTATCCTCCTTGCGTAACTATACGCCCCTCCATACCTAATTCCCTGTCTTGCCCAACAGATGAGTAAAAAGCATATTCAAAGACAGCGTCATCTGGGATTTGAACATCTATGGAGATTGATTGTCCTGGCTGTATGACTCCAGTCGTTACTCCAAGCTCATTAATAGTTAAGTCATGAGGAAGCTTACCAATATTCTCAAATAAAATCCGTATATTCTCTCCCGGCTTAACAAGAATAGTACTGCCAACCTTATATGAGTACTCAATAGCATTAACTACAACATGCCTATCAATCAGCGAATCATCTAAAACAGGTGGGACTTCTACAGAAAGGTTATTACTCCCCTTTGCATCCATTGTTGTTGGGTTGGGATTTACCACAGAAACAGTTGGCGAGATATTCGATGAAGGGTTTAACTCCCCTTGCCCTTGCCTAACAAGTACTCCCCAAGATACAACTGCAGCCACCAACAGCACAATCATTAGTGCTATTTTCAATAATAATTTCTGCTCCTTTATAGGGGTCATACTTCTAAACCAAGTGCGCAAGATTTAAGCAACACTTATCTAGTAATTATAGCAAACAAGTCTTAGTCGAATACTCCTTTACAGTAGGCTAAATCCGATACACCGAGCTTAATGGTTGTAACAACAGGACAAAAAGAGGTTTACCTTAACGTCAACCATATGTACAATGCCAACGTCGCTCTTAGCCATAATGAGTACGCAGGGTACTAAAATACTCTTGTACTCGCGGTGACCCGACTAATGAGGTCACCTCCAAACACTGGATTAGCACCTTCGGCTAAGAGCGGCCCAAGCTTACCCCACTCAGAAAAGCTTATCTTTGCTATGATTAAGTCATGCAGGTAATAAAGTATGCACTAGCCTTATCATTACAAGACAAAGTTCGTTTCATCCTAGTACTAACCTCTAACACGCTGGCTTTTGTAATTATTTTTAGCAGCTTCTTTTTTGTCCAAACAATGGTTACACTAGGTAACAATATCGTTAATAATGCAGGTGGAGACTACTGGGTTCTTCCCAAAGGATATGCGTCGTACCTACTAGCCCCACCAATAGACCCGATAGAGCTTATTCCTCTTAGAAATATACCGGAGATCGCTACTTTGTATGCGGTTCAAGAGGTCCAGATACCCGCACATCCCGAGAACAACACACTAAACCTAACCGAAGTGCGAATACAAAATGCTAAGCCAATAAAATCTACACTAAATACAAAAACACTATCATCAGACACATACATGAAAAATGGCGTACTTGATTTACAAGAAAATGAAATAATAATTAATACAATTAGTCAAAGGTATTTAGGGGTTAACGTTAAAGATAGCATTCGCCTGCAAGAACGCTCATACAAAGTAAAAAAGGTTATTAGCGACAGTAGTGAGCAACCTCGAGGATACACACTTGTAAAAGACTCCTCCGAATTTATGCAAAGCCAACAGTCTAGCCCCATATTTGGCATTATCAATATAGACCCCACATACAAAGAGATCACCTCTATCAATGCCCTAAATTCCAAACTCCCAAATAATTCAAACCTACAAATCATACCCGCAGGATTAGTCAGCTACACGATGATGAACGGCATACTCACCTCTACAACAGACAAAATCATCCTCCTACTTCTAGTAATGGCCTTAATCACATCTCTTGGGACCACAACTATTACCATGTTTACAAATACACTTAACTTAAAACGGCACTATTATCACTTGCATGACATTGGTGTTAGTAGCAAGAATTTATTTTCATTCATATGGGCACAAGGAATAGTCTACTTATTACCAGCGATCTTCCTTGCCACTATTGTGGCAACCATAATCTCGGGTATTATGTTTCGGCAAGTTATCACACCTCAACACTCTATACTACCCGACATAAAACTGTACACCATTACCCTTATTGTCATTACGACTATTTTTTCAATGGTAGTTAGTATGCTTGGAGCAGTAGTTCCATACTATTTACTAATAAAAAAGAAAACTCGAGCCAAGATAAACCCAAATAAAACTTGATATGTTTAAATTCATAATCGCTAGCATAAATCACGGGAAGGCGCGCGTTATTATCACAGTTATTTTACTTACGACACTTTTTGCATCGCTGGTTATAACTACACACATTATGCAAGATGCTGTATTCAATAACTACAAATTTATTGCCAACACAACTAGCGATTATTGGCTAGTTAAATACCCAATGGCAATTACAAATCAACCAATATTTACTCGGGAAAAAACAAACGCATTTATTAAAGAAGTCTCTAGTTACGCAGAAGTCACGCCTTTGTTTATTATTGCCGCAAGTATAACTTCAACAGAAAACTACTCCCACCAATCACAGCCCTTAATCCTTAGCCTGTATCGGAAGGTTGGGGCATTTACCGATATTAATACCCTACATGATATAAACAGTTACACCGCAAAGGAAACAACTAACCAGCTAGTAGCTGTGCTCTCTGTTCCTAATAACAACTTTAAAGCTCTAGATATTCAAACACCAAGTAATTTAGATTACTCCAAACCTTTTGTCTTAGCCCCACTTAAACAACGAAATACATCACTAAATTATGACAGCAATACGGTTCAAATGCTTAAAAAATCACTTCCCATCCGAATAAACAACATGCCAATTGAAGTCACTGGTACATATGACATAGACAGTTCCCCTTTCTACGCAGAGAGCATGCTAATTGTTAGTAACATCGATAGCATTACTCCCAAAACGAATAAACTCCTACCATTCACTCATTTGATGGTTAAACTTAAAGACAAAAGCAAGCTTCCAACATTAAAAAATGCCATCACTAACTACTTCCCAACCTCAAATCTTCTTACCAAGAAGCAATACGCAACTAATATGGTTATTGTGAGCCTGGCACAAGTAGATACAAGAAGTCTCTTTCTAGCTGGCATTATTCTTCTGATAACCTCTATTGTAATAATATCTACAACATTTCAAATTTTTATTAGAGACCAACAAGCAATTTATTCAATGCTGCAAGCTCTTGGAGTTAAGAGGAGAAACCTACTTTTGATAAATGCAATCGAGGTCTTTGCAATATCCTTTTTGTCAGCTATTGTAGGACTTTTACTTGGCTCTGTCACCTACTTTTACTTTTTGACAAGCCTATCCCCCTTGCACAGCATCAGTATATTGTCCGTACTAATATACTTCCTTATGGTCACATTTATTGCTGCTCTATCCATCGCAATTCCATACAAAGAACTCTCTAAAATATCTCCTGATAATATATTTATAGACAACCAATATGAGTAACACTTCAACACTTTTAACGGTAGAAAACATATTCAAAAGCTATAAACAGTCTAACAAAGTAGTCGATGTTCTTGACGATGTCTCTTTTGAGCTAATGCGCAATAAAATCACCATGATAATGGGTCCTTCGGGAAGTGGTAAAACAACACTTCTTTCCATCATCGGACTTCTCACTCCTGCTGACAAAGGGCACATAATAATGAACGGACAAGACCTCCTCAAACTAACCCAAAAGCAAAAACAACTCCTAAGATACAAAGAGATCGGATTTGTTTTCCAAACCGCTAATCTAATTCCTGCGTTGTCAGCATTAGACAACGTAGTTGTAGCTAACGTCTTAAATCACGACTCCAATGCTCAACTTAAGCGTAGGGCACTTGATTTACTTAAGCAGGTAGGATTAGAAAGTAGAGCGCACCACCTACCCCACCAACTATCGCGAGGAGAACAGCAACGCGTAGCCTTAGCGCGAGCACTAATCAACGATCCTAAAATAATTCTTGCAGACGAACCAACAGGAAGCTTAGATCCAGAAGCAGGGCAAACTGTAATGAAACTTATCAGAGAATTAAGTCAAATTGGAGAAAGA
>JALWZS010000003.1 GCA_027002475.1 bacterium
TAAAATAATCAACTTTCCAGTCGAAGAAAAAGAATCTAACCGAAACGGGTTTGGGCAAGGACTTGTTAAAGCAGGTGAGCTTAATGACCGCATTTGGGTGGTTACTGCAGACCTTCGGGAGTCAACGCGAGTAGATGCTTTTGCTAAGGAGTTCCCGGATAGGTTTGTTGAGGTTGGTGTTGCTGAGCAAAACTTGGTGACAGTTGCTTCTGGGATTGCCCATGAAGACAAGATAGTTTTTGCTACGTCTTACGCTACCTTTTCGCCAGGACGTAATTGGGAGCAAATTAGAACAACAATTTGTTATAACAATCAACCTGTAAGGATTGTTGGCTCTCATAGTGGTCTTGGCGTTGGTCCAGACGGCGCAACTCATCAGGCTTTGGAGGACATTGCAATGATGCGAGTTTTACCCAATATGACTGTTGTTGCACCTGTTGACTCACTAGAAGCACAAAAACTTGTTATCGCTTCACTAAAACACCCTAATCCGATGTATATTCGTCTTAATAGAGATAAAACCCCTCTTTTTACAAAACCAGAGACACCGTTTGAAATAGGACAAGCATATATTTATCGCGATGGGATCGATGTAACTATTATTTCAACCGGTACTTTTGTTTACCGCGCAATGGAGATCGCTCAAATACTATCTGGGTTAGGAATAGATGCAGAGGTTATTAGCTCGCCGACAATCAAGCCGCTTGATGAGTCAACGATTTTGCTCTCCGCAGAGAAGACGAAGCGTGTAATAACTTTAGAAGATCATCAAATTGCTGGTGGTTTTGGTAGTGCTGTGAGTGAGCTGCTTTCTTTAAAATACCCAGTTCCGATACTAAGACTTGGTATAGAAGACGAGTTTGGTCAGTCTGGGGACGCAAAGGGGTTATATAAAGCTTATGGACTAGCGCCTAAATTTTTGGCTACGAAAGTTCAAAAGTTCCTTGAAGATACACGTTATACTAAACATAGATAATATGAATATAGCTGCCATAGGACACTCTACTCTTGATATATTTTTACAGCTTAACGACGGACATCTTGAGCGTGATGGCAACCAGACGGTTGAGTTGTGCATCCCTTTCCCTGCAAAGCTTTATATAGAAAAACGACAGTTTAGCCTGGGTGGGAACGCTGTTAATGTTGGTGCGGCCTTATTAAAAAATGCACACAAAGTTTATTTGATTTCACGTACAGGACAAGATGAGCTAGGAGCTATGACTTTAAACGCTTTAAAAGAAGAGGGCTTCGATCTAACTTACTCTTCAAGGCATGGGGATAGTGACTTTTCGGTGATTCTAAATTATGGTCAGGATCGAACAATTTTGTCGTTTCACGGTGAAGAGGTTTATGGTTTCCCCGAAGATATTGAAGATATTGATTGGATATATTTAAGCTCTTTGGGGTTTGAGGATTATCAGACCTTTCACTTGGCTTTGTTGGCGTGGCTTAAAAAACACCCTGATGTACCGATGCTATATAACCCTGGTAAGATAGAGATACACCGAGGATTTAGTACGATTGAAGAAATTGCAAAGTATGCCCACACGCTAATTGTTAATCTTGATGAAGCGCGCAAATTGTTACTCCCCTTAGCGACGGTTGCTATTGCTGAAGATGAGGCGGTTGAGAGTTTACTAGATATTTATATGGATCTTGGTGTAAATAGAATTCTTATTACAAACGGTCGGGAGGGAGCATACTTTTCTGATGCGAAAGGTGTTCACTACCATGTTTCTACTTATGATGTTGAGGTGATGGATGCAACTGGTGCTGGTGATGCATTTGCGTCGGGTTACATGTCGGCAATTCTTGAAGGTATTCCACCAAAAGAAGCTCTTTTGTTTGGGATTGCTCAATCTGCTAACGTAATTCAATATATCGGAGCAACCCACGGCGTGTTGCCGGTTGACAAGATTCAAGATCTGATAAGATTAAAGGGTCTTAAGCTGAAGGAGTTTTAATATGAAAAGTAAACTTTTAATAATAATATCAGGAGTTTTTGCTCTAGCTTTGGTTGGTAGCAGTTATGTTCTTGCAACTGGCGGAGTTGATATTACCTCATTAAGCTTTCTAAATACCCCTACGTTAACCCCAACGCCAACTACGGCCCCAACCCTGTCGCCAACGCCATCTACAAAAGATCAAGAAAACCCTGATGTGTACGTGTATCCAAGTCCTATGCCAACGGAAAGGGTCGACATACCTGAAAATGGCAACCCGGCGTTTGGTAAAAAAGATGCTCCTATTTATATGGTTGAGTATGTGGACTATGAATGTCCTAAGTGCGCAGAGTTTCATAATAAATATTTCGATTTACTAAAGCGAGATTACATCGATACTGGGAAGATGCGTTTTGTTATTAAAGATTTCCCTTTGAGTGGGCATCGTCGTGCACGGATGACTGCAGATATTGCAAACTGTGTGTATAGACTTAATGGTATTACGGCTTATGAAGGGTTTATTGATAAGGTGTTTAAGAATCAAGACGAGTGGGTACAAGCAGAAAACGTTTTGTGGGCTCAGTCTGCCTATACTAAAGAGTTGGGGGTAGACGTAGATAAGTTACAAAGTTGTTTTAAGAAAAAACCAGACAGTGAAAATATAGATGCAGACGAAGCCGAAGCTAGGAGTTTTGGGCTTATTGGTACTCCCTCGTTCTTTGTGAATGGGAAGCCAATTATTGGTGTTGCTCCAACATATGAGGACTTGGTTGGTGCCATAGAGGATTTAAAGTCTGACAAATGAAAATACTAGTTACCGATATCAAAGAGAAGTGGCAGCAAGATTTCTTAAAAAACGCATTGCCTGATCATGAGCTTATTATGTCGGAGGAAAGTCTTAATGACTTAGATTTGTCTAAATTTGCTGATGTTGAAGGGCTTAGCGTATTTATCACTAGTAGAGTAAACGGTGAGGAGTTTGCGGCATTGCCAAATCTGAAATTTATTACAACTCGATCTACAGGATTTGATCACATCGATAGGCAAATTGCTAAAGAAAGAGGGGTAGTTGTATGCAACGTTCCTGCATATGGTGAAAACACCGTTGCCGAACACGCCTTTGCTCTTTTGCTTGCTCTTTCACGTAAACTACATGAGAGTTTTAACAGGATAAAGGAGGGGCATTTCGATTACCACGGACTTAGGGGCTGGGACATTAAAGGTAAGACGGTTGGAATAATTGGTGGCGGACACATTGGAATTCACTTTGCAAAGATGGCAAAGGGTTTTAACATGAACGTTTTGGTGTTTGATATTTATCCCAAAAAAGAATTGGCAGATCTTGTCGGATTTAAATATGTTTCTCTTGATGAGCTTTTTGCCGCATCTGATGTGATTAGCCTACATGTGCCTTTAAATGAGCATACAAAGTATATGATTAACAAAGACTCGATTGCCAAGATGAAGGATGGAGTTTACATAATAAATACTGCAAGAGGCGCGCTTATAAAAACAGACGATTTGATAAAGGCATTAAAGGACGGAAAGGTCGCTGGAGCTGGGCTTGACGTTTTAGAGGGTGAAAACTTACTAAGTGAAGAATTAGACCTTCTTGGTAATGAAGATAGCAAAGAACACTTAGAAACGTTACTAGCCAATCATATTTTAATGGATATGGATAACGTAGTTATAACGCCACATAATGCTTTTAATAGTGTAGAGGCGGTGGAGCGAATTCTTACAACAACAATTGATAATATCAATGCGTTTGTAGCAGGTTCGCCTCAAAACGTAGTTGACGCATAATTTATTGAGCTAAGTTTGCTTGTAAGCTATACTTAATCTATTGATGGTATTCCAAAATCTTAAAGACGCTACAACGCGCATAGGTGTATCGGTGATAACATTTGTAATCTCTGAAATCTTTGTTGCATTTAGCATATTAGGTTCAATTATTCGCTTTATGACTGTAGGTTTACTTAGCTTGATGCTTGCTATAGTTCGGTTTCCTATTGATTTTATACTTTCACATGATAAAGCTCGTTTTCTTGGAAGGATAAATAGGCGTTTTTATCTGTGGCGGACTCTGATTAAGAGGCGTTCCAAGTGGATGCTTATAAATAGACCTCATTACATACTATTTCGCACTTATGCGTTGCTGTTTATGGTTTCTTTTGTTGTTATTGCTGGAGACCGTAGCGTTAACGCATTTAATCGATTTAAGGCGAGCAAGTTTGATGGAAAAAACGTGTCGGATGAAATTGTCATGACTAAATCAGATGGCACAACGGTCGTTATTACACCGCTTCCTGAAGGTATGGTTGTTGAACCAAAGTATGATAATGGTCAGATTGCAGGTGCACGCAAGGTAATACACGAAGGCAATAAAGCGATAAATATCCCAGCAGGTTACAAAGCCCTTTTAGCTTCAGACAAAAACGTAAATGTTGCACGAGTGCCACAAAGCGGAATAAAAAGAGTGAATGTCTATAAAGAAAATGCTCTACTTGCGCAGTTAATAATAGATTTTTCTGTAGAACCTGACTTCACTGGGTTTGTGGGAGATACAAATTCTACTGAACTTAAGTCATACGTGTATGTACCTGACGGCTTAACGGTTTTACCCGTCTATACACTTTTTGTTCCTAAGAACTCTACCGATACTGCTGTTATTATCTGTCCTGACGCTAATTCTTATAACGAAGTTTCTCGTTATTGTGTGAATGCAACATTACTTCGAGACGG
This sequence comes from bacterium, assembly GCA_027002475.1. Lineage (GTDB taxonomy): Bacteria > Patescibacteriota > 4484-211 > 4484-211 > JALWZS01. The sequence goes on from JALWZS010000003.1 coordinate 4,689, forward strand.
CTTTAATAAAGGTGCTATTAGAGTGGTGGATTTGGGACAGTATTGGGAATTGGTTGGTGTTAGTAGTGGTGGTGGGGTCTCAATAAGTGATCAGTAGGTTACCGTTGCGTACTAATTTAAGCTCGTGTAAAGTTAACGTATGATTACTGCTCCAAGATTTTACTTTTCTGCCCCGAAGGATGGTTACTATCTGTATTTGCATATCCCTTTTAAATCCAAAAACAGACGTGAGGTCCATATAATTGACCACATTTGTGCTAAACGATTGCATAAAATAAGGGGAGTTCATAGCGTTAAAAGTGAGACGGAATCAGGGGTTAACATCTTGTCTTTTGAATTAGCCTTTGCAAAAAAGCCTGACACTAAACTGTTGCAAAGGATTTACGATGAGATCTTTAAAAAGCCCTTTACTCAAAGGGAATTAGAGCGCGAGCAAAACACAACTCAAATTGAAGTTATGCAAGGGTTTCTAAATAAAGAGTTTGTATTTCCACACCTTTTTGATTATCAAGTTGAATCGATTGACGCATTAATCTACATGTATCGAACGATTTCAAACATTCCACTATCTGCAGTGGAGGATGTCCGTAAAGAACTTAAAACATCGCCTAAAATCGTATTGGCATCACTAGAAGATGATTCCAAAGAGGCCGTCTTTTTGCAAAAGTTATTTAAAACTAAATCTAGTCGAAAGGCACTAGGTAAAGTGCCGGATCTTGATGGGCGTTTACACTGGGCTCTAACAGAGGCTGACTTAATAAGCGTTGATCATGTTTACACTTTACCGGTTAAAGATGCAATAGAGTATGAAAAGGCCGTTATTGTGTTTGGTGTGTTGCATGAAGTTGCTTCAGATTATCTACTCTCTAAAGGTTTAGCTTATGATTTGCGTCTTTTGGTCCATCCTACGTACAACCGTAATGTTAATTTTGTATTTTCGTACAGGACAACACCAATGACTCTTAACGAAAGTGAAGCAGAATTACTTAACTTGCTAAGTAGGCAATATCGCGACTTAGACCCTGACGGTGCTTACTCGGTTAAGATGAGAGAAGATACGCAAAGGTTAATGCTAAATTGGATTGAGCACGACTTGCAGCATGACTACAACCGCGCATGGCAAATAGCGACCTTTGGTGAACGTGAATATAAATCGCCGAGTCTTATTTTGTCTGTTTTAAAACTGCTTAGGATGAAAGACTTAGAATCTTTTGCAAGTCATGTGGATGCAGGTTCACCTAATACAATAATCCATGTAGGGGAGAAGTTCACATAAAAGGAGGTGATATAGATGTTAGATAATCATGTATATAACTTGATGAATCAAATGGTGCAGGAACATAAAAGCTTGTGGAGAATAAAAAATATGTATATAGAGGATGCCCAAGACTGTTCGTCATGTAAAGAGTTCTGGCAAAAAATGGCAGCTGATAAAGAAGCTCATATTGAGGAACTAGAACGCTTACTAAAGGCACACCTACTTTAATATGTTATTATCACGTTCATGAGCGCTTTAGGTAAGTACTTTGATGCATTTACAAACTTAGAAGAAGTGGCCGGATTTGTGAGTGTTTCAAAGTATCCAGGCTTTATCTATGTTCTTTCTAATGTGCGAAGTGATCCTTGGCAAAATTATCTTGCCATCTCTGATCCGGAAACTTTGGATGTTGATATGCTTTTTGAACTTTTTAACTTAGAAAAAAAGCAAGGTGTTAATTTGGGGATTTATGCTAACAGTAAATTACCTACAAATCTAATTAAGGCACTTGAAAGCAAAGGATTAAAAAAGATTGCAGAAGACAACTATATTGCAAAAACTCTTACTAAAAAGGCTAAAAAGTTTAAGATCGATATTCCTGACGGGTATGAGATAAGTGATGACTATGACATTAATGAAGTTATTGATGTGTTAACCAAGGCTTATGATGGTTGGAATGGCGAGGAAACGTACGCACAAACCTTTGAGTTAGCCAAGAAGAGAATGTATGACGACTACTTTTTTAAAACTTTGGTTGCTAAATTTGACGGTAAAGTAGTTGGGGCGGTTTCTATCGCTGCGGATTTAAATAGTGGATTTGCGTATTTCCATAATGGTGGAGTACTAAAAGAGCATCGCCGCAAAGGTGTGTTTTCTGCGTTGAATAAAAAGCGTATTAATGTATGTATTGATAGTGGACTTAAAAATGTGTTTGGGATAGTAGAAAACAACGGTCCATCTCATAAAGCATGGACAAAGCTTGGTCTTAAGTCTGTAGAAAAGTACACGATTTATAATTAGTGTTTTCTTAAAGACATTAGCGTTTTTGCTTTAATTCCTGATAAATAGATGGTTAACATAATTAACCCAATCACCCCAATCCACATGCTAACGATATAGGCTCCATGCAGTCCAACGAGCTTGCTAATTACGGGTGCAACAAGTGCTAAAGGGATTTGAGATAACATACTAAATGTTGATAGAGTGGTTGCTCTGTCTTTTGATGGTGTGTGGTCGTTAATTAATGTTGATGAAATGTTATTGATAAAGGCGTTACTAATGACTCGTGTTCCAACAAGTCCTAGTATTACAACTGTACTAAACCGTGGCGTTAATAAGTAACTGATTAGTAAGACTATTGCAGCTGACACTAGCGGAATTAAGTTGCCAAGCCGTTTTGATACCCTTGGCACAAGTTGAGCCGAAGATGCTCCGATTAGTCCGAGTACTGCGTAAGTAATCCCTAAATATTCAGGTTTTGGAACAGAAGCAACCACAACAAAATCATCTAGCAATTCATAGCCTATTACCACTACGCTACTAATAAATAAAAGCCCAATTGATACCCATAAAAAGTCCTTTTGGAATAAGTGGTGTGCTCCTTTTGTTAGTTGCTTAATGTTATCTCGTATGCTTTCTAGATTTTCTTTTTGTATTGGGGGCTCCTTTAAAAGGCAAGACGCTATTAGTGCAAACAAAAAGAAAACTGCTGTAACTAAAAACGGCAGTCTTGGGCTGATGGCATACATTAAGCCACCGATAAAACTTACCGCTATAACCGTTAGAGACTTAATAGATTGAGTGTGTGACAAGACTTTCTGGTATCGTGTTGTTTGCTGTAGGGTTTTTAGTGAGTCATAAATTATTGCTTCGAATGATCCGGAATTAAATGCTGTTCCGATATTCATGATTAGTATAGAGACGGCAAGTATCAAAAAACTGTTAGCCGCACCCATGAGAAAGAAGCCAATAGCCGCCAAGAGAAAAGAGATTTGTAAACTTTTCTTTTGGCCAATCAGATCGGCAATGGCTCCCGTTGGTAGTTCTGCAAGCAAGGAGGTTAGTAACTGAGTAGTTATTAGTAGTCCAACCCCTGTCGCATCAGTAAAGCGAAGGTAATACAAAAGCCAAACAGCCCACCAAAAGTGAGCCTGGCTTAGAAAACTTAATATGTATGCAAGTTTTATGTTCCTATTCATATCCTCTCAAACATTGCAACAAACATCGGATCTAGTTCGCTTTCTTCGCTTGGCAAAACTCGCCAAGTCGCTTGAGTCACGCTCTTTTCTAGGGTCGGACCTTTAAACTCGGCTTTGCTAAGCGGGAATGGGGGAGTGCCAAGTGATACAACTTTTAGTAAGTATTCTTTCTTATTTAGTATCCTTTCAACAACTAACTCATTTTCTTCTGGGGTTAGTGCGCATGTTGAATAAATTAATCTGCCGCCAGGTTTTAACGTTAAGGCTAGACTTGAAATCAGCATATATTGATTTTGCGCATTCCGTTTTATTTTACTTTCTGACCATTTAACTAGCTCGTTTTTGTTTTGCCACACGTGTTTTTCGCTGCTACATGGCGCATCTAGTAAAACTTTGTCAAATAAGTTTGGGTGCGTTTTAAAAATAATCTCAGCACTACGCCGTATTACTTTTACGTTTTTTAAATGCATTGAATTTATTAAGGCTTGCATTCGGCTTACTCTTTTTGCAGATCTATCATTGGCGATGATTTTGCAACTTCCTCCTAGTGAACATGTAGCAAGCGTTTTCCCTCCAGGCGCAGCACACGCATCAAGAATTAAATCGTTTGCTTTCGGGGCTAGTGCAATTACTGGAAGAAGTGAGGACTCGTTCATTAAATAAAAAAGCCCTTTATCAAATCCTGGCAATTTTTCTCCTAAAGGCATATTGCTTGGCCAGTAAAACGCGTTGGGGAAGTAGCCTAGCTCTTTTAGTGTTAAAGATTCTTGTTGCCATAGTTTTATCAGCTCTTCTTTTTTGTTTGGTGTTACTAAAATTATTGGCTTATTTTTCTTTCCTAAAACTTTATCGATTTGGTTTTCATTTCTTGCCCAATCAAAAAAGTTAGAGTAGTAACTTATAAAAGCGTCTTTTCCTGTTTTATTTGCCATAACGTTAGTGTTAATGATACCTTGTTTTAGTATGTCGCTTCAAAAGATAAAGGTAAATGAAATTTATGAGGAACACGTCGATAGGATATACAGGTTCTTTTTCTTTAAACTGCAAGATAAAGAGATAGCTCAGGATTTAACGAGCGATACATTTTTGCAGTTTGTCCGCCAGGTTGCGAAAAAAGACATGGATGATCCAGTGAAATATCTTTATGGTATTGCCAAACTAGTTTTTCTAAAACACCTGAAACGAAAGTATAAAAACA
>JALWZS010000004.1 GCA_027002475.1 bacterium
TATATGAACGTCGCCAAACGTGTGAACAAATTCACCTGGCTCAAGGTTCGTTACCTGCGCAATCATCATTGTAAGGAGGGCATAAGAAGCAATGTTAAACGGAACTCCTAAAAAGACATCGGCACTTCGTTGATACAACTGGCACGACAATTTGCCATTAGAAACATAAAACTGAAAAAGTGCATGGCATGGTGGAAGTGCCATGTCTTGGATTTCTCTTGGGTTCCAAGCAGTAATAAGTATTCTTCTACTATTAGGATTGTTTTTTATTAAATCAATGGCATTTTGAAGCTGATCTATGTGCCCGCCTTTGCCATCTGGCCATTTACGCCACTGCGATCCATAAACTGGTCCTAACTCGCCGTACTTTTTTGCAAATTCATTGTCGGTTTTAATTCTTTCTTTAAACTCCTGTAATTTTTCTTTCCATTTGTCGGTGTACTTAGGAAATTGATCTGCAAGTCCTTCTGCTTCGAGCCATTTTTGAAAAGGCCACTCGTTCCAAATATTAACTCCATTTTGCACAAGATATTGAATGTTGGTTTCTCCTTTAATAAACCAAAGCAGCTCGTGAATAATGCCTTTTATAAATACCTTTTTGGTCGTTAACAATGGGAAGCCGTCTTGCAAGTCTATTCGCATTTGGTATCCAAAGACGCTTCGGGTACCTGTGCCTGTGCGGTCGCCTCTGTCGTTGCCATTTTCAAGAATGTATCTTAAGAGGTCTAGGTATTGTTGCATCTATAAAAAGCTTACTAGTTAATCATTATACGTTCAATGGTTGTGAAAAGCTTCACTACGCCAAAGTTGGCGTGTTAAGAGAATACACTATAGTGTAGCCTAACCAATATAATCCATGGCATTGATGCCAAGGAAGTAAGAGATTAGTAACACGATTGCTAAGGCAATAAGAACTTTAAGAATAATTGAGCTAATAAACTTTAACGTGTTAAGTATCCAGTAAATTATGACAAAGGCTATTATTAGTACGACTAAGTGTTTGGGTTCAAGGATGTATGGAAGCCACTCTTTAATTAAATCCATATCAGTTAAATTTTACACCAAAGATTAACTCTAATGCAAAACGAAGAGTTTATAAAACTTAAAATAGCAATGTCGTACTACCTTGCTGTAACAGGCTTGATAAGAATGCTACCCCCATTAGGGGCTTTATAGAGCCTTTAATCTTAAGAGTTATAATTAAATTATGATAAGGCAATCGGCGGTTGCAGGACAATTTTATTCGGTCCAAAAGGAAGAACTTAAAGAGATGCTAGACCAATACTTAGGCAGAGCTAAGAAATTTTACGAATTTGAAGAAGGTAATGAAAAGCGCCCCAGAATTTTAGTTTCTCCTCATGCTGGAGTAATTTTTTCTGGACCGGTTGCTGCATTTTCGTACAAGCAAATTGAAGGCAGCAGTTTTAAAAGAGTAGTTATTCTTGGTGCTAGTCATTATAAATGGTTTGATTACGCAGCGGTCTTTCCTTCTGGTTCTTTCATTACTCCTTTGGGGGAAGTAAAAGTTAGTAATGAAGCGCAAAATCTAGTTGATGGACGATCTTTTAAAGGTGACTACGAACCACACATACCAGAACATTCGCTTGAAATGCAGCTGATATTTTTGCAACAAGTCTTAAAGGACTTTGAGATAATCCCAATTTTAGTTAGCCAAGTGAATTACGACTTAGTTAACAAAGTGTCGGACGAGTTAGCCAAGTTACTTGCTGATGAGCAAACTTTGCTTGTAGTATCAACTGATCTTTCGCATTATCCTAGCTACAAAGTAGCAAATATGGTAGATAGCATTACTTATGAAGCGATACTTAGCGGAAAAGAAAGTACTTTTAGTGATACTCTTTCTTACCTTGATGCACAAAATCTGCTGGTAGATACGTTTGCATGCGGGCATGATGCAGTAAGTATTGGTTTAAAAACGGGAGAAAAATTAGGATTTAAAGACTGGCGATATTTTCGGTATCGAAATTCGGGCGACATAAGTGGTGACTTAACTCGTGTTGTTGGATACGCTGCGCTGGGCGCTTTTAGTGGGGAAGCGGATTATAAAAGCGAAGCTTTGCAGATTGCTAGGCGCGCTATCGAATTTAAACTTCGAACAGGGCAGCGACTTAATCTAACGCCATATTCTAAGCGCCTACAAGAAAGTGGGGGAGTGTTTGTCACAATAAACAAAAGAAAGCAGCTTCGTGGTTGTATTGGTTATATCGAGTCGGAAGATGTACTTAGCAAAAATATTGTAGATAATGCTCTTTCTGCGGCATTTAACGATCCAAGATTTATGCCTTTAACTTATGATGAGTTAGATGACATAGAAATTGAAATTTCACTTTTAACCAAGCCTGCGCTAATTGCTGACTGGCAAAGAATTAAGTTGGGTGAAGATGGTGTGATTATTGAATACCAAGGAAGAAAAGGAGTGTTTTTGCCGCAAGTCGGAAAAGAAAAAGAGTGGTCTTTAGAAGACTTTTTATCTGTTTTGTGTGCGCAAAAAGTTGGAGTTGAACCTGATTGCTATCTAAAACAAGGTGCAAAAATATATACCTTCCAAGCAGAGGTATTTAGTGAGTAGGTGGTTAAGAGCCCGGCGCTTAAGTGCGCTGCTATAGCGCTTAGTTTAAAGAGCGGACCTTAAAACTTTGAGAATCTGTCATTGCGAGGAATATAAATGACGAAGCAATCTCACCGTTAGATTGCCATGCTATCGCTCGCAATGACGTGAACTAGTTTATTCTAAGGTCGGGCCTTATTCAATTATTTTTTATACTCCAAACTCCAGCTATTTTTTCACCGCAAATCTTACAAGCACCTTTTTCTAAATCCAAATTAACGTTTTGGGTTTGGTAGCCATGTCTTTTGATAAGAAGCTCGCCGCATTTCGGACAGTATGTAGACTCTGTATCTACGTTTGGAATATTCCCTGTATATACGTATTTTAATCCTGCTTTTTTGCCTATATCGTAAGCTCTCTTTAAATCTTCAAGTGATGTTGGGGGAACATCTAGCATTTTGTAGTGAGGGTAAAAAGCCGAAACGTGCCAAGGGATGTCAACCGATAAATCGGCGATAAAGTTGGCAATAAACTCTAAATCTTTCTTGCTTGTGTTGTAACCTGGAATTAAAAGTGTCGTTACTTCAATCCATTTACCACGTTTAAATATACTTTTTATGGTTTCAAGAACTGGCTTTAAACTTGTGTGACTAATGTTTTTATAAAAGTCTTCAGTAGCACCCTTTAAGTCAATGTTGTAAGCGTCAATATAACCTTCTAGTAAATCTAACGTTTCTTCAGACTCGTATCCAGACGAAACAAATACACCTTTAAGACCGTGCTTTTTAGCTTCCTTCATGACATCAAATGCGTATTCAGCAAAAATTGTTGGTTCGTTGTATGTGAATGCAATGCTGTCGCATCCGTGTTCTAATGCCTTTTTAACTACTTCTTCGGGCGGTAAGTCTATGCTGTTTCGTTCAATTAGCTCGATTACTAGCTCTGTTGCTTGTTGAGCTGATTTAGTCTGCCTAATTACTTCGTTTCGTACTAGCTTTGGTGATTGCGAGAGCTCCCAATTTTGACAAAATTCACAAGCAAAGTTACAACCCATTGTGCCGATAGAAAATATTGCAGAGCCGGGCAAAAAATGGAAAAGTGGTTTCTTCTCGATTGGATCAATTGCAATAGCGGTTGGTTTAGAGTGGGGGATTAGGTATAAATCTCCTCCTTTGTTCGTTCGAATGCCACAGACACCAAGACCACCTTCTGGTATCTTGCAATACCATTTACATGCTTGGCATGTTACTAAACCGTTATCTTCTTTTTTATAAAGTTTTGCCTTTTTCATAGACTTCTTTCGCTAAATGAGAAACTAAAAGTAAAGATAAAGCGTGCGCACCTTCTTACAAGAATATTATATTACTGTGATTTCATGAGTTCAACGCTTGCTACAGTGTATTGTAATTGTGTTGTTGCAGCGAGCCTAATGAGAGTGCCGCTCTCGTTAGTGGCTTTGGAGAGGTTAACCTTCGTCTGAATATCGTTTGGCGCGATGTTTGTTTTTTATGGATTTATAAACCTTGTCGATATCTTTATTGCTGACATTCTTAAAAATTTCTGCAGGATATTTTTTCTTAGTTTTTTCAAGCTTTTCAAGCACTATTTCTTCTGGGTTTAGATCAAGAAATAACAATAACTGCAAGACATAAATTAAAACATCAGCGGCTTCTTCTTTTATGTTGTTAAGATCTTTGTCGTTGTTTCTAACTTCTTCCATTGAGGGATTTTTCCATTGAAATATTTCAAGTAGTTCTGCTGCTTCGATTGATATGGATTTTGCAAGGTTCGCTGGTTTAAGATCGGTCCAGCCTCGATCTTCTAAAAACTTTTTTATCTCTTTAGTTAATTGGTCCATTGAGATCGTTTGTTAGTCCTCTTTCGCTAAAGCTTCAGAGCACACACTACATAGCTTTAGCGAAGTAGTGTGGTGCCGGGAGCGGGGCTCGAACCCGCACGAGATTTTACCTCATTGGATTTTAAGTCCAACGCGTATACCAGTTCCGCCATCCCGGCCTAAGCTATATTTTATCAATAAACTTTTGGAAATAACACCTTTTAGATAGCTTAGTGTAGATGTAAATAATGAGAGTTATTGGGTTACTTTATTGAATGCCAAAACTGCATTTTCAATTAGAGCCTTACGAACTGATTCTGCATCAGGACTTTCCGCAATTGCATTAAACTCGTTAGATTCTACACGAGTTTTTAAATGTTCTGGCGTGTTTTTATATTGCTCAAAAGTTATGGAGTATCCAGTTTTTGCTGCAACTACCTCTTTTACTGTTTGCGCAAATTCGCTAAAGCGAATAAAGGCACCAGGAAATAGTACTTTCTTAAATCTTAAGTTGAGATCGTCATTTTCTATAAATCTTAAGAGAGCAATACCCGCCTCTGTCGAATTCAATAGTGGTCGTCCAAAATCACCAGGGCTATACTTAATAAGCTTTTTCTCTAGCGCGTCTTTTACCATTTTGACAATCGAAAAGTTTGGAGCCAAGTTCGGAACTATGGAGGCGTAGTCTACAAACCGGATTGGAACTACAGATGATAATTGTTTGGCGTTTTCCTCAGCCTCGATCTTGGCTTGTTCATATGGAATTGCTTTGTTATATGGTTTATTAGGAGAGTCGTCGTGTACTAGCCAATCCTTGTCCGGCATGCGCTTTGTCCATGATCCCCCTATGTACCAAACTGGTATTTCCGGGTTAATTGATGCAAGATGCTTTACGAATCCTTCAAATCGTTTGCTATTTTCCGCTCCTATGTTTGGGAAATGTGCATATGTTTCACGGTTACCATTATCTGCCGTATATACAACCGCTTTAGTGTTATCTAGTAGCTGTCTTAATTCTTCGTTGGTAATGTCTTCGATGTGCCTATTTGTTTGAGGATCTATGCCAACAAATTTAGTAGAAGTTTTATTACATGCTTTTACTATGCCTGAGCCGACATTTCCAGCTGAACCGATAATGAGCAGGCTTCTCTTATTACTCATAGATATAAGTTAATTATAAACTAAGCTTTCTTCACAAATATATAAGTACAAAACTTGCTAGTCAGTGCGTTTATCTGTAGCATGTCCAAATGGCAAATAAAGGAAGCGCCAAATCGATAAAAACTATAGCTATTGTAATAGGTATTGTTTTATTGCTTGCTGTCGCTGCATATCTTGTTATGAGCAAATCAAAAACCGAGGAACCAACACTTTATAACAGTGATAGCACTACCCCTTCAGCTGTTAACGAAGATAAACAATCAAACAATAAGACATACGAAGAGATTCAAGCAGAAATTAGAGAAGTCAACCGTCAAGCCATGGCAGGCGAGATATCTCAAGAAGAGGCACGAGACAAATTGGTTGATTTGAACAAACAAGCACTACAATTACAGCTCCAGAATTAACTAGCCTCACTGTCTTTTAAGGTTGATACATTACATGCGTATAATGTTTGTGTATGATGCAGCGGTTTGATTTAAAGTACAAAAATGCCCCGAATAGTTTTGGTGATAAACCGTTTTCTTTGGTTCGCGAGTTGCCTAACTTGGTCAACGGACGTGACGTTTTAGAGCTTGGTGTTGGTAATGGTCGCAACGCACTGTATTTGCTTGAAAATGAGTTTAATGTGACAGGTGTAGATTCTTCTTCGCAGGGACTTAAGATATTAAAAGGAAGAGTAGGTCAGAATACGAATTTGAAGTTAATTCATTCAGACGTTTTAGATTTCAATACGGATAAAAAATTTGATGCAGTGCTCGCAATTGGTCTTTTACACTTTTTAAGTAAGGAGAAAGGGGAGGAACTTGTTAAAAAGATGCAGGGATGGACTAAAACGGGCGGAGTCAACATAGTTGCGGTTAAGATGGATCAAAATTGTAAGAACGATCTGCCGCATGTTTTTGGCGCCAATGAGCTAAAAGAACTATATGATGAAAAAGGTTGGCAAATAGAAAAATACGACGAAGTTAAGTTGCTGAACAAATCAATCGCGCAGATTATTGCAAGAAAACGCTGACTATGCGCAGCTCAAGCCTGCTAGGATTGCACTTCTGAGAATCACTCTTCTTTGAGGAAGCTAGAGATATGAAGCTCGACATGGTGCCGAGCTTCAGGTTTCATACATTACTGCTATTGGCGCCGTGCCATATATACAATACATATTCCAATAGTATAAGTATGGCGACGACGCCTAGCGCATACAGCTGAGTATCCTCTGTCCCAACGTCCATCATCAACACAGCAAAGGATACAAGGGTGGCAATCCATGAAAAGCCAACAAGATATTTTTCTCTGCGAAACATCTTGCTGAGTTTTTCTGTAGGTGGGTTTCTATGTGACCATAACAAGTACGTGTTCAGTAGTTGATGAGGCAGTAAAAAGACTATCAATACGACGTCCATAACAAAACCTCTTTGTTTTGAGAGTGCGGTTAGTAAAAACTGTGGTTAATTTTTATCAGAAATTGCTCGATATTACTAGTTGTACTCGGAAACGAATTTGTTCTCTGGGTCTTTAGTTTATACAGTGATTAGTGGAGCGGGTAGCGGGACTCGAACCCGCATCTCCAGCTTGGAAGGCTGGTGTAATAGCCCTTATACAATACCCGCCAGTGACTAGCTAAATTCTAAATGACAAATTCCAAAAGTCAAATCAAGGGCTTGTTTATAAATATGTTCAAGCAATATTAAAAATAGCAACTATAGAGGTATCTTTGATTACTAATTAACTTTATCTACTAAAGCTCGATTAGTTCGGCAGAGTTTATAACTACCGGATTTACAGGAACGGATTGTTCGCCTGTTGCACTGGCGGTAACTGGAGCCGTTGCAATCTTATCGACTGTATCCATACCTGCAATTACTTTACCAAAGATTACATAATTGGGTGGAAGTGGATAATCTTCGTGCATGATAAAGAACTGGCTTCCGTTGGTGTTTGGACCTGAGTTTGCGTAAGCAACAGTGCCTCGAGTGTACTTGCCAGTAAAAGACTCATCTTTAAACTTGTATCCTGGTCCACCCATTCCTGTACCAGTAGGATCGCCACCTTGAATCATAAATCCTTTTATAACTCTATGGAAAATCACTCCGTCATAAAACCCGTCTTTAGCTAAAAATGCAAAGTTGTTTGCTGCAATTGGAACTTGCTTTTGATTTAGTTTAATTTTTATGTCTCCTTCTGTTGTATGAAGCACGACTGCGTACTCCTTATTTTCATCTAGGAAAGGTTCTGGAACTTTATCGTATTGTTTTATATTTGGATCCATAGTTGGTATAGCTAACGTTGGTCGGCTCGTGGGGCTAGGATCGTTTGTATTTTCCTTATCCTTTGAGCCATTAGACATTAGCATAACTGCACCAAGAATTGCAACAACACCAAGTCCTATGATAAGAAGATTCTGTTTATTCATCCCTGCGTGAGTATAATCCAACAAGCTCACTAGATGCAAGTGTATGATTTTTCATAAATGCTAAAAGGGTCGGTTTATCTTGGATTGAGCTAGCATCTAAGAGTGTATCTAGCGCATACAACTTAAAGAAGTAGCGGTGATCTTTTCCTGGAGGTGGGCATGGTCCACCGTATTCTAACTTCCCAAAACTATTCATGATTTGAGTTCCGCCAGCAGGTACTGAGTTCGGAGCTACACCGGTTGTAGTTGGATCAATGTTAGTTACGATCCAGTGATCCCACGTGCCAAATGGCGCATCAGGATCATCAACTATTAGTACAAGACTTTGAGTCTCTTCTGGAATATCGCTAAAGTCTAATGGGGGATTAATATCTTCGCCGTCACATGTGTAGTCTTTTGGTATCCTCTCAAAATTTTTAAAGGCAGGTGATGTGATAGTCATATCTGAATTAGGTAACTTAGTTGTTATTTTAGGAGCATTTGCTTTCCTTGTCCATAGGAATAGTGCCAGTAGTGTAAAAGCAATCAGTAAGGTGATAACAATGTAGCCTTTTTTAAGCATGATTTAGCAAGTGTTTAATGTAGCCTTTTTCTGCATCTTCCATTTTGTTTAGTGTGTCTTGGCTTATACAATATTGACCTCTGTTTTTAGTTCTATATCGAATGTATCTAAAACGCTTTGCTTCATCTTATTTGCAAAATCTAATATTTCTTCGCCTGTTGCCTTGCCGTTACTTACAACAATTAGCGCATGTCTATCAAATGTTCCAACGTTTCCAATCCACTTGCCTCGCCAACCAAGTACCTCAAGCAAACGTCCTGCTGGGATCTTAACGATTTCGTCTTGACCAGTATCATGCCAATCTAAACGATCATATTCCATTTTTGTAATAGGGTAGTGTTGTAATTTATCGACTCTCTTTTCAAGCTCGTGAAACTTCTCTACTGTTACAAATGGATTAACAAAGAAGCTTCCACACGAAGGTAGTTCGTCTGTTGATGGGAGCTTAAATTTTCTTTGCATTGTTACTGCCATTGCCACATCTTTTGGTGTATATGGTGGTTCTTTTATTTCTTTTAGCCAACGTTCAAGGGATTCGTAAGAAAATCTGCCATGATAATGAGTGTCGTAGTTCGGGATTTTGCTAAGTTTTATTGTTACAAAAGTAATAAGAAAGCGGTTTTTATATTTGTCTTTAAAGATACTTGTACGATACGCTGGCTTAGTTTCTTCTTTTGAAAATACTTTTAGTTCGCCGGAATCTAAATCTATCGTTTCTGCTTCAACTAAAACATCTTCTAGTGTTTGACCATATGCTGCTAAATTTTGCACAACTGCTGCGCCAACTGTTCCGGGAATGTATGCTAAGTTTTCAATCCCGCTATAATTTTGGTTTACAGCCCAAAGTACTAAATTATGCCAGTTTTCTCCTGCTCCGACTTTTATAGTAACTGATTCGTCGTCTTCGCTTAGTATATTGATACCTTCTATTAGTGGCTTGATTACTAACGCATCGATAGTAGGTTTTGAAAATATTGTGTTACTTCCACCACCGAGAATTACCTTTCGCTCGGTTTTGAATACGTCGTTTTCAAGTAGTTCTTCAATGTCTTTTTCGTTTTCAAGCTCTACATAATACTTTGCATAGGAGTTTATCCTAAACGTATTTAAGCTTCGTAGCGGGAAGTTTTTATATATTTCAACAGCCATTATCTTTTCCGTTTTCGTCTTTTGATCTTAGTATTTGTATTTAGAAAGCCAAGCGAAAGCAAGACTGAATATATTTTACAGCCTAAACAAAAATTAAATATGGATTCCAGCGATACTGCAAATGAAAATAGTAAAAGTACTGCTTCGTAGAAAGCAAACACGTGCGTGAAGTTTGAGATGACCAAAAGGATTGAAAATATTAAGCCTAGTTTGGCAGAGAACTTTTTGGGTTCAATTGGAATTGGTTTGGGTTCTATTTTCAGAGAAGCTAGAATCAATTTGCTGGTTCTAGCTATTGGACTGAGTTGAATTGCGAAGCTGCGAAGCGCGAAATCTACTACTAAAATGTACCAAAATATTGGTGTGTAAATTAAGCCTAGGATTATAAAAGTTAATGTGAGTGCTCCGTTAAGCCGCGCGACGTGTTCGTCGATTTTGGTTGGGCTAATGGGACATGCACTTGCCATCTACTCAATATTAGCACAAATAGCAGGCTTTTTAAGCAAATACCAAACTACAAATAACAAACTTATTAAACAAAGTCCAAAATTCAAATTACAAATCATGTAACACAGTTTAATAGCTTGTTTGTAGTGTTTATTGCTTTTTATTTGTGATTTTATTTTCCACTACCGTTTTGGGGAGGAGGAAGGAAAGGCCAAATGTAATTAGTACAAAGATTTCCATGTAAAATAATGAGTCTTTATTTGCAGATACAATCGAGTCTCCAAAGATTTTTTGAAACGATTTTGCTAATTGTGGTGGAATAGGGCTATTGGAGTTCTCGCTGCTTGATGAAAAATCCGACATATCGCTAGTTTGCACTTTTTCAATAACCATTTTTTCAACAACAGGGGGAAGATTTAGTTCCTTAACACCGTTTACCATATTGGTTGTGAGTGCAGTAAACATAATTGTTCCAATTATTGCTGTACCAAGAGATGATCCAAGTCTTCGAAGTGTCGAGTTAATACCAGATGCGTCTCCTGAATCGCGAACATCGACACTCGATAGCGTAAGATTTGTAAGCTGTGACATAACGAGACCCATTCCAGTTCCGAACAAAACGAAGCCTAACGTGAAATCACTGCCCTCAACGTCAGGAGCTAGTGTTTTAGAGATGATGTAAGCACTAAGTAAAGTAATTAAAAGTCCAATTTGTACAAGATGTTTTGGCTTCACTTTAGCATTTTTACCAATAACTCGTGAACCAATTACAGATGCTAAAAATACGCTGATTGTCATTGGGAGTAAAACAAGTCCAGTTTGCATGGCGTCATATCCTTTGTAGATTTGTAGGAAAAGCGGAATTGTAAAAAACATTGCTGCTTGAGCTAATGACAACACAAACGCGACTATTACACCGGAAACAAATCCCTTGATTTTAAATAATCCCGGTTTAAGTAGTACGTCTTTGCCTTGCTTCGCAGCTTTTAGTTCATACAGTACAAAAAGCATTGAGACAATTAGCCCAATAACCATCAGCCAAAACGCAATTGATGTACCGTTTAAATCTAATGTGCGCCCCAAAACGAGTGCATTTTTCTTTGCATGAAACCAGCCATATTCATATGCTTTAAGTAGCCCAAGTACTAAACTTCCTAACCCAAAGACTGAAAGTATTGCTCCAACCCAGTCAATTGAGATGTCTTTCTCTTCATGGATATCAATAATCTTTCTAGATAAGAAAATTACAATAAGTACGACGCCAACTTCGAGTGCAAATGCTACTCGCCATGAGTAGTTATCTGTAAAAAAACCTCCGATAATAGGACCAAGTGCTGCTCCTGCTGCAGCAACTCCGCCCCATACACCAAAAGCAAGCGCACGATTTTTGCCCTCGAAGTTAATCATCATAAGGGAAAGCGTTGCCGGCATCATTAACGCTGCCCCAAGCCCTTCAATAATTGACCACCCAAGCATCAAAACGGTGGTATTTGGAGCAATTGCCGCAGTTCCTGCCCCAATCCCAAAAAGAATTACTCCCAAAATAAACATCTTTTTGTGACCATAAACGTCGCCTAGCTTTGCGCCAAGCAGCATAAAGGCTGCCATTACAAGCGAATAAATAGTGATTAGTGACTGCATCTCAACAGCAGTTGTATTAAGATCGCGAACAACAGCAGAGATAGAAACATTCATGAGAGTTCCATCAAGCACAATTACAAACAAACTTGCTGCTAAAGCAGTCAATACCGCCCACCTCATTGGTTGCTTACTAGTATCTTTTTTCATAACTACCGACGAGTATTATACTACGCTCATCTACAATTCGTTCATATTATTGCTTGACTTCTCGGTGACTTCTATGGGATAATCTAGGGCAAAGTTGATCATTTAAAAACAACCCACTATATTTCTTTCACTTTCAGGAGGTTACCTATGAAGGCATTTATATTAAGAATATCAGATCAATGCGCTATTTTCCTCCGGCACCGAGTTCTTGGAATTAAACTTGCAGTTTGGTTTCAGGTACTTGCTCTCCAGCTCCTAGTTATTCAAGGTAGGTTTCTGTTGGGAATCAACTTGGTAATTGGGATTATGCTAACTGAGTATTGTGTAGGCATGTTTGTGGATGGTAATGGGAAGCAGATACTCCCGGGTTTCGTATTTGTTTTTCTGTCAGTCCTCGGCCCATTCTCGTTACCGACCTTAGCAGCTATTTTTCTTGCTTACATGGCTTATGAGGAGTTCAAGCCTGTAGCGCGATTAATACTTATTGTCCTGGGGGCGAATTTGCTGGTAGCAGGTGCTATGTTCTTGAGGAGCGATCCTCTCGGATTTGTGTTTCTCCTAATTGTTTTACTTGGAGGAGCTATGATTGTTGTCCCCTTATCTGTTTTGGGGGGTGTGGCGCTGGCGTGGTTGGCCAAAGATTGATGAAAATGTGGTAGTGGATACAGACCAGTGCTTGTTTCTGCTACCACATTTTAATAGTAAGGTGACAATTTGTTTTGCTATTTTTGCTCAAGATACGTTTGATACTCTTTATCGTTTTGGATTTTTTCTCGAAGTGCTTTCCTAATAATTTCAGTCCTGCTTAGCCCATTCTTAAAATGCTTCCAATCAAGATACTGCCGCTCCGGCGTACTTAAAACCAAATGAAATCTGTTTTTTGTTTGCCCGTTTTGGTACTTATTTAAAAATCGCAAAATACTTTGTATTAGCTCATTATTGTTATCATACTCGGCGATATCTAAAATGTCAGATTCTATTCCATGAATAAAATTTTGCTTAAACTCTTTGTCTTTTCTTGTTTGCCAAAGTACAAGTACTGGTTTCCTAAACTGCAATGCCTTAGTTATAAGATGCCCAGTTGAAAAATTAGAAACAGTATCTTCAATTATTACAACATCGCTTTCAAGAATCGCCTTAATGCTTTGTTTGTAAATTTCTTTGATATTTGGAATTTCACGGGAAGCGTTCTTAAGACGCTTTTCAACGTGAGGAAGGTAATCACGAGTTAATATGTGCCCTTCGCTAACTAAAAAGTCACGAATGCTCCAATATAAATCTTTATACTCATTGTATTTTGCCGTTGAGCTTGTGAAAAAGACCTTCATTAAGCTAGAAGTTTACATTATGCGCAAAACATGTGCAATATGCACATTGACGTGATTTTGTTAGCATTTTACTATGTTGCACATGGAGCAATCACAAAGTAATTTAACTCTAGCTGTTGTTGGTTTTTTGTTTGATGGTGAAGACGTGATTTTGGGGCTTAGGAAAAAGGTGTCTTTTGGGCTTGGTGAAAACCTTATCTCAGGAATTGGCGGGAAAGTAGGGGATATCAAGGGATTAGAAAACGAAAGCTTAGAAGACGCACTGATTAGAGAATTTAAGGAAGAAGTAAAGATAGTGCCTAAAGAGTTTAAAGAGATGGGAAAAATTAAATTTATATTTCCGAATAAATCAAAGTGGAATCAGTTAGTTCATGCATATTTAATTACTCAGTGGGAAGGGGAGGTGCAAGAAACTGAGGTAATAAAACCGCTATGGTTTAAAGCTGACAAACTGCCATTTAATCAAATGTGGGACGACAACAAGTTTTGGCTTCCGTCGTTGCTTGAAGGAAGAGTGTTTAATGCAGAGTTTACTTATTCCGGCGATAATAAAAAAGTTGGTTCATTATCGATTTTATTTAAATCCTCGGTGTAACGGGTTATTTAAAGGTCGGGCCTTAGAACAAGGCTTGGTTGACAGATTTACCCTTAAAAAGTTTAATTAGCGTGTAGGTTAATGTCATGATTCCACTTGCAAGACGAAACTTATTAGCTGAAAAAGCAAAATTTTTAACCACTGCGTTTGGTACTGGTGTATCCATACTAATGATGCTTGCAATTTTGGGTATTTATTTTGGTGCGATTAACGCGGCTAAGGCAATTCCGCAAAATTCAGGAGCAAAGTATTGGGTGGTACAAACGGGTAGTGCCGATATGTACCATACATTTTCTATACTTCCAGCGGGAATGCAGGAAAAGCTAGAACAAATTGATGGAGTAGAAAAAGCTGCACCTTTAATTAACCATGCAACGCGCATTAAGGTTGGTGATGACTTAATAACTTCTGCTGTCATAGGCTATGAAATCAACTCCGGTTTAGGAGCACCTTGGGATATTGTTAGTGGGCAGAATATTAAAAACTATGGTGAAATTGTTGTTGATCGCAGTATGGCTATAAAAAATAATATAGAAATAAATGACATTGTTGAGGTTGGAAACAAAACGTTTAAAGTTGTTGGATTTTCTGGCGATACCAATACCTTTGTCTTTCAATACGTATTTATTCCATTAAAAGATGCGCTGGAAGCTTTTGAGACTAGCCACACAGTAAACTACTATCTTTTAAAAACATCTGGAAACGTTGATAAAGATACATTAGATAAAAAAGTCGCTAGCCTCGTGAAAAATGCGATGGTTAAAGAGAGTGCAGAAATATCAGATGCCAACGTTGCAGTTATAAAAACAAGCTTTTTGCCAATAATTGCATTCCTGATAATCATTGGACTATTTGCTGGTATGACCGTTATTGGTGTTACGGTTTACACAACAACAAGTGAGAGAGCGCGTGAGTTTGGCGTTTTAAAGGCAATAGGGATTAAAAATACTAGACTGTTTCGCATTGTGTTGCAGCAAGCATTCGTCATCAGCATCGTTGGGTTTTTCGCTGGTGTACTGCTGTACTTTTTGGTTCAGTTCCTAGCCTACAAATGGATGCCTGAGCTGACTTTTGCTTTGGACATTAAGTATTATGTTTATATT
Source organism: bacterium (assembly GCA_027002475.1). Taxonomy (GTDB): domain Bacteria; phylum Patescibacteriota; class 4484-211; order 4484-211; genus JALWZS01. Next base: position 14,953 of record JALWZS010000004.1, read on the forward strand.
TTGCTGTTAACGCTGCTTATGAGTGTTCTGGCGTCTATTGTGTCAATAAGAAAGGTTTTGTCGATTGATCCTGCATTGGTATTTAAAGCATAGTATGAATAGCTTAGTAGAAGTAAAAAACATATCAAAGACTTTTGGAAGTGGTCATACAGCAGTTAAGGCTGTTGATAACGTTTCTTTTTCAGTAAAAGACGGTGAGATAGCTTTAATTATGGGACCTTCTGGAAGTGGTAAAACTACGTTACTAACAATAATTGGAACCTTACTTTCACCTGACTCTGGCAGTGTTTTTATAAATGGTCTTGAGGTTACTGCATTGTCTAAAAGAAAACTACCTGATGTTCGACTAAAAAAGATTGGCTTTATTTTTCAATCTTTTAACTTGCTTTCTTCGCTCAATGTTTTGGAAAATGTTGCAATAGTGCTTGAGCTGATGGGGACTAGGTCTAGGAAGGCTAAGCAACAGGCGCAAAAACTACTTGAAGAGCTAGGTCTTGGCAACCGATTAAAGTATAACGTTGCTAACTTGAGTGGCGGTGAGAAACAAAGAGTTTCGATTGCTAGAGCCTTAGTCACTAATCCTGCAGTTGTTTTAGCTGACGAGCCTACTGCAAATCTTGATTCTAAGTCAGGACATAAGGTTATGGAATTACTGCGAAATATCGCTAAGCAAGAAGGCAAGGGAGTTATTATTGTCACTCACGATATGCGCTTAAAAGATATTGCCGATAAAACATTTTGGATCGAGGATGGTAAGCTACGAGAACATAGTCCCTTGCAATAACGGCAGATTCTAAGGTCGGAGTTTAGTGAGTTAAAGTGTAGATGGATTTAACTGAGAATGTATGTTAAGTGATTTGGTCTTTTTAGCATTAATTAGCATTGTGGCTTCGTGTAGTTGATGTTTTGCCATTACTTCGGGGTAATCTTGTACAATTCTTGTTAGCTCTTCTTTACTTGTTGCTTTGAATTCTAAATATTCTTGTTTTACTTTATCAAGAACTTTCAGAGGCATTTCATTTCCATGCAAGCATATCTTTATATCGTGTAAGTATTTAAGTACTGTTCTGGCAGCAATGATTCGAGCATTTAATAAAGTTGCTCTTTCTATAATTATATTTGCTGCGTTGGATCCAAAAATGTACTTTAAGAATCGAAAGTGTGCCACAGCTAGACGTAAAAGGTGTACCTTGTCTCGGAAGCTAACATCGGTTGAGCGGTCTCTAACTCTTGTCGTGCTGGCGTTAGGGTTGATGCTTGGGTACGCGATTGAGTCACGTAATAAATCAAGTTCTGCTTCGTAGTCGAACAAGATGTTTTCTGCGATAACATTGTCGTCAAATAAAGAATTTACAACCTGACGCTCTATAACAAGTGCTTGCAACTTTAAGCTTCTATACAAAGAGTCTTCATTTATATGACTGAGTAACTTTTCCCGCAGTTGTTGCTCTTTTTCATCGTATTCTTTTTGGAGATTATTTATTATCTCTTTGTCGTAAAGAGTTTTTGGTAGCTTTTTGATTTCCTCTTTTGCTCTAAGAACTCGTAAGATATCTATTTCTTCTTGTAAGATTGTTTCTTCTTCAGGCAAAAGATGTAACCCTAAGTGTTTAACTAACCATTCGACTGTTGTTCCGTTAACGAATAACGAAAGTAGGAACGTGCCAAGCGTGAAAAGTATGATTTCGTCGCGATAGGGCATGCCTTCAGGCAACTCATAAATTAACACTAACGGGATTACTCCTCGAAGCCCACCCCAGTTAATAACATGCTGCCAACTAAGCGGGACGTTTGGTTCTTTATTTAGAAGCGGGACATTGTTGGTTATAAAGAAGGTTAGATAGGTAGAGATTGCTCGAGCCACTAATACCACAGCATAAACAATTAGAATCATCCACCATTTAGCTGCTAATACACTAATATTTATTCCGTACGCTGCAAAGAAAAAGATTAGTGATATGACAATAAAACTAATGTATTCCCAAAATTCGTTTATAAAGTGAACTACACCACTGCTAAATTTAGTTTTACCGATGTTTCCTAGTATTAACCCAGCCGCAACTGTTGCGATAACTCCAGAAAGATGTAAATAGTGTTCGGCTATAACAAACACGCCAATTGAAAGTGCTACAGTTAGCGTTGTTTCAACTATTAAGTCGTTTTCAACTTTGGCAATGAAGTATGAAGTGATGTAAGCAAGAAATGCTCCGAAAAGAAGACTTGCTACAAACACATAAACAAACGACGAAAAGTCGGTTAGTAGAGGGGTTGGATCTATTGATATATGAGCGGCAACTGCAAACGAAAGCATGATTCTAAACATGATTACTGCAGCTGCGTCATTGAACATGCTTTCTCCTTCGGCGATAAGTCTTAAACGGCTTGGCGCGCCTAATTGTTTAAATAAGGCAATAACTGCTATTGGGTCGGTTGCCGATATTAATGCACCAAATAGTAGTGCCGTTTCAAATGGGAATCCAATAAGATAAGTTAAACCAACACCAATTACAAACATCGATACAAGAAGTCCAAAAGTTGCCATGAAGGTAATTGTTTTGAATTGAATCTTAAACTGATGCCAGTTTAGCTTAAGTGCAGATTCAAATAGCAAAAGCGGTAAAAGTACATAAAATATAAGCTTTGGAGAAAGACTTGCAGAGACATTTAACCCAAAGTACGTTGTAGCGTAATGCGTTATGAAGCCAGCGATAAGGAGCGCTACGGTGTAGGGGAAATGAAGCCTTTTAGTTATTGTTGATAGTAGCGTAGTTGTACCTAGAAAATAAAGTGTAAATAGTACTGTAATAATAATTGTGTAGTCTTCCATACTTCTTGTTAGACTAGGTAATTGTCCTCATTTACTTATGATGACGCCGAGATTATAGCATATAGCCACTAGCTTGACTGCTGTTTTGGCTACAGTGTACGGAATGGCATAGACGATTAGTCGTTTGTTAAGCTTCATATTTAAAGACGATTCTTTTACCAAGCTGCCGCAAAGCCAAGTTCTAAGGTTAGAGCTTAGAACTTCCTTGTTATAAGCGAATCGTGTTGACTTAGTATATTGTCTAGGTCTACTATAGTCTTAATGTCTAAGTTTATTACGATTCTTGCTGGTTTCACAATTATTCTGGGAATTGGGGTTTTTATTTTTGTTAATTTGTATGGGCAGGGAAGTGTTCATATCCAAAGTGGTAGTAAGCAGGAAGTAACCAAAAACTTATCGCCAACCCCAGTACCTACGCAGGAAGCTCTTGAGTCGTTTAAGAAAATTGAGGTTCAAGATAGATATTCATTTGAACAGTTGCAAAGTGTCTTGCCGGAAGGAACACTTCTTAGAGAGTTTACATATATTCCTGGTGTAACGCCAACAAGTTATTTACTGCTTTACGTTGAGAAGGGGAATAAGTTAGATGACTGGGGATATGATTCGTGTCCGGGCATGATTCTTGGAGTAGCAATTGCTGGTAATTATCATTTGGCGTTATTCCAAAATGGTACGGTTATAAGTGATGTGAAAATTCCAAAGCCAAGTGATTATGATGATGCAACTAGCCTTGAGCTTGTTTATAAGAATACAAAGGAGAATATTTTTGGGCTAGATGCTAATGCTAGTGACGCAAATGAAGTAATAGTTGCCTCGTTACTGCAGTTAAAAGATTATACTGGCGAAGGTAAGAAGTATGAGGTCGTATTTACTACAACTCAAGGGGGTTGTGGGATTTTTGATGGGCTAGTTGCTGGATACGATCCAGAGGATAATAAAGTTAGGTTATATTCTGATTGGATTCCTAGATTTTCACCAAACAGCTCTGGCGAGTTTAATTATTTATTTGAGTGTGGGGACCACGGGAATGTGACAAGAATTGAAGAAACCTACGAGTTTGATAAAAGTGCTAAAAAGTTTATCCAAACATCACACAAAGAGACCCCTTGTGAAGAATAGTTGTTAGTAGCGCCGAGTTTAAAGCGAGTTTAAAGGTCGGATCTTAAACCTCGGTTGATTTAGTGAAATTGATTTCACTTGACGCTATCAAAATATCGCTCTATTATGCCGACATGAGCGATTTTGGGAAAAGTGATTTGCACTCGGTTCAGATGAAAATTTTACATAGATTGTTGTTTGCAACAGAACTTAGATTTCGTGATCTAAAAGTAGAGGAGCTAACAACAGACCACTTAAGCTACCACATTAATAAACTCATTGAAGTAGGTCTTGTTAGTAAATCTGATATAGGAACTTACGCCTTAACCGATAAAGGTAAAGAATATGCCAATCGCATGGATGAAAAAACTTTTAGTACCGAAAAGCAGAGTAAAACTGTGGTGCTAGTTAGAGTCGTTCGACTTAATAACGAAGGGCGTCTTGAATATTTGGTCAATAAGCGGCTAAAACAACCCTTTTATGGATATGTTGGGTTTCATACAGGGAAAACACGTGAAGGCGAACTCTTTATTGAAACAGCGAGACGTGAATTAAAGGAAGAAACTGGCTTAAGCGCCAAGCTAGTTTACGTTGGTTGGTTTCACTACATCGATTTTAAGAAAGCAACAGGTGAGCTTTTGCGTGATATTACATTTCATACCTTTAATGGATATGACCCAGAAGGGGAATTAATTAGTTTGAATGAGGAAGAGGGGGTTGAAAACTTTTGGGCAACCAAGCAGCAGATAAAAAAGATGAAGACTTTCCCTGGGTTCTGGGACAAAGAGGCTGAATTGTCTTGGATGGACATGCCATCTACTATTGATGGTAATACAAAACTAAACTACATAGAAAAAACGCGATATATTGATGGTTTCTAGTTGCAAGCGCTATAAGGCGGGTGTAAAATAATATTGTTATGGATGCGGCAGAAAAAGCACCAAGTTTACTTCTTCCTGTTATTATCGGCTCGTTTATTGTTGGTGCATTTATTTTTGCTGGAATAATTGTAGTTGCCAACCCGCAGTTGCTTAATTTTAATAAAACAACCCCAACCCCCACAGTAGCACCTATCCCAACAGATACGCCAATGCCACTACCTACAGATACACCAGTTCCACCAACTAATACACCCGCACCGAATCCATCAAATACCCCAACACCAGCTACAGTTTCTTACGAAGATGAAATAACTCAGCAACTAATAAACAAAACAGGGATAAAGATAAACGATATAGAAGTTGGATTTGGCGATAAGTTAGATCAAGTATCAAGGGGTACGGTTAAAGACAAAAATGACATATCTGGAGCTGGTTGGTTTGCAGCTAAGGACAGTAACGGTATGTGGCATGTTGTCTATGTTGGGCAAGGAATTCCTCTTTGTTCAGATATTAATACGTATCCATTCCCGGTTAGTTGGATTTCACACTGCGATGATGGTACTGGAAATGTTGTTGCTCGGTAGTTAACTTATCTTTTTGTATTCAACGTAGGAGTATGCGATTAGTACCACGGTTGAGATTAGTATAGGCACTATCGCGAAATAGATTGCCAAGTTACTTGCAAGAACTCCAATAATAGATATTATTCCACTTAGTTTAAAAAGTGTTGCGCCCAACTTATGAGTTTTTTCCCAAACTGTATTATTGCTAATTGTCCAAGGTGTTCGAATTCCAACAAACCAGTTCGGTTTTGTATGTTTAAGCATCATGCCTATGTAGAAAAAGAGAACTCCTAAGGCAATCGGCATGATGGTATTTGGATTTACCTTAATACCGAGGTTCCACGCAATTGTATGTAGATGCATGGCAAATAAAAATAACGAGATAATAACCACAAGACCGTAATAGTATTCTTTGAACAGATCAAAGTTAGCTTTTAATGGGTCTATTTTCGGTATTGCGACAAACATGATACTTGTAATTAGAAGTATCACTGGAGAGATAAATAATGCGATATTTTTATTTAAGTATCCATTGACTTGACCATTTGTTCCCCAGTGTGAAGCTATTAAGATTGGCATAGCGCCATAAACGTAAATGCTTAATATGAAAGCGGCGACTGTTAAAAGCATTGTGATAAAAAGCACCTTTTTCATATTTACATCTTAGCACTTAGAGGTTGGGGTACAATTTAGATGCATGAATGAACAAGAGCGTTTGAACAAAATACATTCTAAATACAAAACTCCTGATGAAAATATTAAGTTACTATTTAGCAATGAGCTTGGTCAGGAGGTTACAAAACTAGAACGACTGATCAAAGGATATGATAATGAAGTCTATGTTGTTACCACGCGTAACCACAATGAATATATCGTACGCATTAATCAAGGGGGCGATACTACTTTTTCAAACGAAGCGTGGGGAATTGAGAAAGCGAAAGATGCAGGAGTTCCAGTGCCTGAAATCGTGTTTATAGGAAAGATTGAATCATCAACTGGGTTAAGAGATGTAATGGTTCAAGAAAAGCTAGGCGGTGTTCCACTCAGTACCCTTTATCAAACTCTTTCTACTAGAAAACGGCGCGATGTTTTAAAACAAGCCGGTCAAATTCTTTCTAAACTCCATACAATTAAGCTTAATGGTTTCTATAAACGGCATGATGACGGTACTTTTGATTTCTCTGATGTAAATACTTATATAGAAAGAAGTTTAAAGCGCAGAAGCGACGATTTGGGTGTCCTTGTTAAAGAAGGTCTGATTAATTCTAAAAAAGTCGACCTGATGATGTCTAGGATAGAGCAGTACTACTTAACTGATTTTGTTAACGAGCCTACTGTGTTTTTGCATGGTGATTATTTACCAGAGCATATTTTTGTTAATAAGGAGTTAGAAATCGTTGGAATTATAGATTTTGGTGAATTTAAGGGCGGTGTCGCAATTGAAGATTTTGCTCTTACTAGTTTTGAAGCAGATTTAGAAATTGCAAAGATGATGTATGCAGGCTACCCAAAGAAGTGGGGGAGTGAAAAAGACTTTCTAGAGATTCTATATTTAGCAAGAATTCCATTAATGATTGGTTACGCAACCCATTATTTAATTTCGGAAAATCATACAAAGCAAGAGGCAATTGATGTTATCTCAAAACTTACTAACTAGATAATTGCTCGGGTTCCGAGTTGGTTCGTGGTTTCTGTGGGTTTGTTTGATTTAGTGGCGGAGTTGTATTGGTAGGAGGTTTCTTAGTAATCATCTTGATTAACGCGATTAGTGAAACTATGAAAAGCACAAAAATAACAACTGGAATTAGTAGCATTAACCCGCCTACATTAGAGTTGTCATCTTGTTCTAAATTGTTATCTAATATTGGAGTTGGTGAGTTGTCGATTTTCCGGTTACTGCCGGTTGGTGTTGGACTTTGAACATAAGCATAGTTAATGGTTGGGGTTGGACTAGTACTCATTGGTGTTTTAGAAACCGTTGGATCTTCTGGATAAATTTGATCAAATATTTCGCCAAGCTGTTCTATTTTTAAGAGAATTTCGTCGTTATAGTTAAATGTGCCATCTTTCTTTTTGGTTTCTGGGTGCAGGTTGCCGAAATAATCATCTGGAACTGTTGTGATTTTAGGGAATGTTGGGAACGGTGTTGGTGTGTAGTATGGAGTTGAGGTTGGAGTGCTATAAGGAGTTATTAAGTAAGTAGGCGGTGTCGGTGATGAATAGGTGATGTCTTGCGTATTAGAAAAGATATAATCTACGTTATCGTCTAATCGTGTGGCAACGAATGCTGTTCCGTACTGGCACCCTTTCATTCCAATTGGTGAATAAAATCTACTTGCAACACCCACAATTTCATTAGTGCCTTTTTTGTATATCCCGCTACCACTGTCCCCATAACAAAAACTACTTTTGCCCGGGAATGTGAGTTCGAAACTGTACGTAGTAATGTTTTCGATACACACATCAAGCCCATTGCGCTCTAGGGTGTCACCATTTTCATCTTGACCATAACCTACAATATAGTAACCACAACCCTCAGTAGGAGATGCTATCTTGGCATATTCAGGGAGTTTCACTTTATCTTTTAACTTTATAATTCCAACGTCAGCTTTGCCGGGGGTTAAGCCTCCTATGTAGTCTTGATACTCCGGTGATGTGCTAAATGTGCTAACTTTTGGTGCGTTTTTCCATGCATTGCGTTTATATGTGCCTGTCATTGGGTAAACCGCTTCAGCTCCTTTTAAACAATGTGCCGCTGTTACTCCCAAAGAGTTAGACAAGTAATTAATTCCGCATTGCATATAATCGCCTGAATAAAGTTTGATAATCAAGTATCCGGACTCAGGGATTTTTGATGTTGGGGAAGCGTACAGTAATGCCTTAACGTTACTTACTAATTGAGTTGCAAATGCGGTGATTAATATGAGTGAGCTTAATAATAAAAGGACCTTCTTTTGCATGACTTAGTATATTTGTACACAATTTAACTTATTCAATCAACAAGACCTTTTCGTGGTTCGTAAACAAACACGATGTCGTTATCAGTTCCGCTGGCGCTAAATGCTCGATTAAAAAGGTCTTTTGATACAGTTTTGTTAGGTCGCATATCTTTATCTGGTCCTGATTCGTGAAAGTATATGTTTTTGTCGTCAAACCCAGTTACGACGACCATGTGTCCGGCGTAAGGACCTTGTGCTTTAGAAAGAACATTGTGATCAACTACGACTAACGGAATTACTTCGTTAGTCAAAGCATTTGTAATGTCAGCAATTGTTATTAGCTTCTTTTCGAATAAGCCTAGTTTAAGGGTTTCTTTTATAGACTTTACAACTGTGTTGATATCAGAATTGGCAATTATATTTTGTGCATCTTTACCAAAATAGTTACGTATATATGATGCACCTTGTGCGAATGGCTGAAGGTCTGATTTTGAGTAGTACTTAACTTTTAGACCCAATTTATGAAGTGCCACTACGACTTGAGATGTCCATGTCCAGTAGCTGCCTTTTCTACCTGTTAGTTCATCTAACTCGTCTAGTGATATGTCTTTATCCAAAAAGTAGTTTATGACTGAGCGCATTGCGACTTGCATACATTGGTTACCGTTTTTGTCGTTTTTGAAATAGGGGACTTGAAGTAGGATTTTATTTTCTGACATTACTCAGACAACTCTGTTCTTATGATGCCGTCTATCACGCTTACGTTTGATGGAATTATTATTTGTATTTGGTATTTAGAAAATATTGCTTGAGCAATGGCATTTTTAGCACGAGCCGCACGCATCCATTTTTTGTTGCTTGGTGATAGAGCTTCAAGCTCGCTTAGTGGAATTTGGCTAATTATTTCGTCATTTTTCAGAACAAACTCTTGGTATGTTGTCATACTCGGGTGCATTGGGTCGTTAAATATTTCATTTGGTCTTAGCGGGTAATTTGCTATTTGCATATAATAAAGAGCACTTCCTAAGTAGATTGCGCTTGAAACTTTATTTTCTAACTCTGGGAGAAGTTGGTTAACCTCGCTTACGATTTCGCCAAGACCTATACCTGAGATGTCATTATTAATTTCTGGGTGTTTTGTAATTACTGTGCCAATGCCTAAGTTGTCAACAATTCTAGTTTCAATTGCTTGTTTATTATCAATTACAATAAGCTTTGTGGAATCGGCACTAACATCAACTACTAGTGCCTTCCCTGCAAAGTTTAACGTTAAAGCTTTTATTATGTAGTCTTGCTCCATGTCTTGTGACATGATTTCCATTTCAATTCCTGTTTGGGCAAACACTGCGTCAATAAACCGCTCTTTTTCTTCTTCTGGTACTTGATCAAAGAATGAGCGCGCAAATGCTTTGATTGGGACAATTGGATGCTGCTCGTGTATCTTTTCTAAGAAGTTAATTAGTTTTATTTCGTTTTCTGTAGAGACCCCGTTTGTTTTATCAAAATCTTGCCTAAATGGGATAGCGGTTCCTTGCAGTTGTTTTACTTTTCCGTCATCGTATTCAAAAACTTTAACTACAAACGGAGTTATTTCGATAAAAATACTTCCATTCTCAATCATGATTAACTATAAAATATATTTTACTTACAATCCTTAGCATATACCGTGCCTTCACTGTCTTTCGTTAGTACATTAGAAATGACGCTAAAGGTATTTGATTTACTAATCTCTAGCTTATTTTTTGAGTTAACTATTTTAGAAAAGCTAATATAGTAGGTGTATTCGCCGTTAGCATCATCTCCACTTCTAGCAAAAACATTCCATTTGTCTTTGCCGCCAGCAGGTGTGGTAATAACTATTTGTTTTTGTTCGTTAGGGCTTATCGTTCCAAAGTTGTTTAATTTAGCTGAGAACTCTTCATTAACAGGGTAACAACCACTCTTTTGGCAAATCCCAAATTGATATTTGCCATCAACAATATCTTGGTAGCTTAATGATTCGTTACCAGTATTTTTAGCATCGACTTTTATAGTTGATTTATCGCAGTAGTAATCAATTTGCTTAGGATATTCAACAACAGTTAGGCTTAAAATAGGACCGTCTTGTTTTGTCGTTTGGGAAAGGGGAGTTGTATTAGTATTTGGAGAGTTGGCATTAAACAGTAAGAATGCTAAGCCGATTAGTATAGAAAAACCAATGAATATGTAATAAAAGGACGCCTTAAAGAATTTTGCGCACCAGTTTTTCGAAAAGCGTGTGTTTTTAGTTAGAATTAGTAGTCCGATTAATATCCAAATCCAAAGAAGTACATTCCAGAAACTTGAAAATACAAAGAGTGTTGATAAGCCTAGTTTAAGAATGATAAAAAGCAGTAAGCCGATAAACGTGGTAATTGATAAGAGATATAAGGGACCTTCTTTTGGCTTAAACACCCGCTCCATGTAACTAGTTTATCACAAAGTTGTAACTAATCTGACGATGTAGGAACATGATTTTGTTCTTTTAGTTCGTTTAGGACCCTTTGCAAAATATCAGGGTGGAATTTTTTGAGTCTGTCTAAGACTTCGTCCCCATAGTCCTTAAACCACATCACCGACTTTTGCACTAAGTCACTTTTGTCCTTAGGTGCACTTGCAGGAGTGTTTGGAAATCTATAAAGCCTAAGCTTACCCTCGTTTATAATTTGTTTGATAAATTCTAAAGCATCAGGAATTTGTAGTTCTTCGACCACTCGGACAGGTACGTTTGATACGATCTCTTCACACCAAGTCGTTTGTCCTTCTAAAAAAGTGTCTGCAGGAAGTTTGTAAATACTGCCACTTTTGTTTTTATAGGCATATTCAAGCGCGCCTTCAAATCTTTCCCAAATGTACCCCTTGTTGTTTTCTTTGCCAATTTGGCATATAAAGTCGAAGTTATCTCCTAATTTTGTTGCTGCAAACTCAATCTTCTTAGCTGCGTAAACCCACGATTTTTTATGTGTACTAGTATGTGGCTTGATTTCTTTTAAACCTTGAACCTTAGATGCGTGGTAAACGAGGTTAGACATTTTGTCTTAACTATAAAGCTTAATGAAGTTTATCTCCGGAGTTTCGTATGGGTGGACTTTTAGTATTGCTTCTTTTACGTTTTGTAGCTTTTCTTCAGGACAAACCATCTCGATTTTATATTGCACCTCTTTGCTTAATTTACCAACTTTTCCTATTGTAGGGTTACTTCCTTGCTTGGAAAACCAGGTGCCTGTTCCTTTAGTAATAAAAGCGCAGTGTGAGTAGTTACCAATGACGCCAGCACCTGCGTCTGACATTGCATCAACAAGCTTATCTACCGCTTCCTCGGGGCAAAATACTATAACCTTGAACATATTTTAATTATACATCGCACTTTTACGTTGGGCGTTTTTGAGAACGTTGCGCTTATGCTTGGTACGTTTGTGTTGTTTGAAATGTTTGATGTGTTTGTGATTTGAGCCAAATGGTCGGGGTGGTGGGACTTGAACCCACGACCTCATGCTCCCAAAGCATGCGCGCTAGCCATCTGCGCCACACCCCGCCATACTAATAACAGTTATGGCCAGAAAGTAATTTATTACTACTGCGCCACACCCCGCTATTGACTAGTGAATTATAGCCTGTTGTAAGCGCTTCGGCAATGGGGTTAAATAATCAATTGGTTACTTGGTCGGCTGGTCTGCGTGTTTATTTGTTGTATGTGCTGCAGTTAAATACTATTTAAGTTCTTGCTTAGTTTTTGATAAACTAAATTAAGTAATGCAGTCTGCCCACAAAAATAAAGAATACTTAGAGCTAACAGAAATATCTAGACTTTTGGTAGTGTCTCAACTGGCAGGTAATACTTTATACGGTATGACCTTAACCCTTATTCTTTCTTTGTACTTGGGATTTAGTTTACAAACAGTGTTTTATAGCATGCTACTTTATTTCTTCATGGCGATAATTGTCTATGTCCCGTTTTATTACTTTTTTCCGTTTATATTTTTTAGAGGACTTAGTAAAGAAGTAGCACAAAACATTAAAAGCCCTATTAAAATAAAGCAAGCGTCAAAGACCATTGCCAGACTTTTAAAGTTACCGATTAACTCCTCAATATACCTGTTCTTTACATCATACTTAGGATTTCTTGCCGCCATTGCACTAATTTGGCTTGGCGTTATTCCAGAGTTTGCTTCAAAACTTCTATTTATTACCATGGTGGTCTTAACCTTGGGACTTATTGTTGGTGTTATGCAGGCGTTTTTAGCGTACTATTTGATGCATAAATATATAAACTCTCAAATCGGTAAGATAATAATAGATTTCCCAATCCTAGACATTGCTAGCATTTCGCGGAAAACAAGAGAGCCTTTGTCTGAAAAGATCTTATTTCTCGTGTTGCTTCCTGCTTTTAGTGTAGAAGTATCAATTTTACTTGTTGTCTTGAGTAAGGTTTATATTACCGCTCCGCAAGCTTTATTTATAACCACGTTGCTTTTATCTTTGATAGTTATTACTTCAACGATATTTTTGTGGATTATTGCTAAACGTTTCACAGGATACCTAACAAAAGCGTTTGATGATATAAGTTTGTGGGCACAAAAGGTATCGGCAGGAGATATGAAGGCGAAACTAAACGTTGTAACAAACGATGAACTTGATGATGTTGTTTCTTACATGCGTGATATGGTCGCTCAAATAACACGTCAACAAATAATAGCTACTGGAGAACGTGATAAGTTCGACACGGTTTTGTCTAACATTAACGACGGAGTTGTAGCCCTTGACGATACTTATCGAATTCTTTTTATGAATAAAGCGGCAGAGCAAATGCTTGAGACTTCTACGGAGTTGGTTGTTCGCATGAAGTTTGCAAAAGCACTAAGAGTTAAGTCAAAAGAAGGTGAGCTGGTAAATGACAGGGATTTAATTGCTTTGTTGACTTCGGGGGGGGATATTTCTGATGACAAAGCAATATTTAACGTTAGGGTAGGTAAAAACGGTACAAAATATTTTAGGTTTAAAGTTGTTGATCTGCCTCCTGAAAATGATGAAATCTCTTACATCATAACAATGTACGATGTGACCCGAGAGGAAGAGTTAGAACGTATGAAGCTAGACTTTGTATCGATTGCTGCGCATGAACTTAGGACGCCAATTACTTCCATACGTGGCTACTTAATGTTGCTTAACGATGAGTTGGGCGAAAAATTGAACGCCGAACAAAAAGAATTTCTTGAAAGGGTAATGATAAGTAGTGAGGAACTAACGTCTTTAATAGACAATATCCTAAACATTGCGCGTATAGAAAAAGATGCATTAAAGCTTCAATTAGTCTCATTAGATATTAATGAGCTTGTTACCAAAGAAATTGATAGACAAATGCCTCTTGCCAAAGAAAAACAAATAGAGGTCGAGTTCCACACATCGAAAGAACCGATTCCAAAAGCAAGTGCTGATAGATTTTGGATTAGTCAGGTTGTAATGAATTTAATAAATAACGCAATTAAATATACCCAGCCCGGCGGCAAGGTGATTGTTACAACGGGCAAAGTCGATGACGAGTTTATAAGTGTTAGTGTTATCGATAACGGACCAGGAATACCAAGCGATGCATTGCCGCACATGTTTGAAAAGTTTTTTAGGGTTAGCGGTAGTTTAGAACAAGGATCAAAGGGGACTGGATTAGGGCTTTATATTTCAAAAGCAATAATCGAAGAGCATGGAGGGACTATTGAGGTTGATAGTAGGGAAGGTCACGGAACAACGTTTAGATTTACATTGCCGATTTCAAAAGTCTAACCTTTGTTTGTGAGTATTAAACAAGCGCCTTACACTTAGTTTGCGGGAACTATTGGATACTTCATTGGATCAGGCGAGGGATACATGCTTCTTCTTATGTATAGACTGTCGTAATCTAAGTGCTTGATAAACGGTCTGTCTATTTGATAGACGAGCCTTTCGGCTTCCTGCCAAATGGTTTCTCTTATGGAGCTATCTTTTTCTAGTTTCTCCATTAACTCAACAACTTTTGCGTCTAGAGATGCATCACTAAGGATCATTTTTGCTGCCTTGTATTCACTCAAATTAATAGACTGCCATTTTCGCATGCGTTTTAGCTCGTCTTCTTGTTGCTTGGTGTAGTAGTTGCCGTAATAATAATCGTTTGATTTTTTATACTCATCTAAGACATTCTGAGCTTGTTCGCTTGTGCCATACTTTTTGGTTAAATATTGAATGCGACTATGCATTTGTAATAAAGCAGCGTAAATATTGCCTAACTCCTCCTTGCTGTTCGTGTTAGAAGAGACACTAGGCAAGAGGATGTTAATTCTATCTTCCATCTTAGGAAGAAGTGTTACCCAGTCGGAAGCGGTATCCTCAGATAAGCTAGTAATGTAATAGTAGTCAACACTATACTGGGCGTTTGATGGCGGGTTTGCAGTTGCAATGAAAGAGTCAATGTTAAACGCATTTATCCCGATATAAAGGATTAAGGTGGCTATCAGTATAAGTCCTAGTGTATATGATTCTTGAACCTTCTTTCTAAATATATTTATTAGAAGTAGCGTAACCAAAACGAAAAGTAACCAACCTAAAATAACAAACCCAAAGATTCGTGTCCTAGTGTATCCGTATGCTTGAACATACATAAGGTCTCGGGTGGCAGCAGAAGCTAAAAGAACAAATAGTTCTAAAACAAGTGCAATGTTTGTGAGTGCTAAATACTTTATTTGATGTGGGAGCTCAAGCGTCTTCTGCTTTAAATAGATAAAATAAACAAGTGCACCGCCTAGTAATGTGCCAACAATAATTTCCATAAAGCCTTTTCTTGCGTACTGCGAGTACGTCAGTCCAAAAGTGGATAGCTGTGTGTTTGAACCTAAGAATAAGTACTTAATTTGAATTGTGATAAATAAGGCAAAGACAATGACTACGGCAAGCGATGGAATAATAATCTCGGAATATTTTAAGAAGGATAATTTAAGCTGTCGTTTTTCCTCTTCTGGAATACGAACTGTAAGTAGTAGTAAAAATACTAAAAGAGTAATGATTACCGCAGCAAGCCGTCCATAAAACTCATCAATAAAAGACTCAATTATCTGCTTAAATATAGGATCTGCGCTAGATAGTATTTGGGCAAAAACGAACACCACAATAATTGTTAAAATGCCTATTTTAATAACGCTAACGAAATCGATCTTGCTTTTTATTTGTTTGGCTTTTCGGTATTTGATTAATAAAGGGATGTTTTTAAATAAGTTAAAAACATAATCGCCAACTAACGCAAAAAGCCATAAACCTTGCCATGTAACTTTGTCGGCTGAATGTACAAGTAATAAAAGAAGATACGATAATCCGACCAAAAACGCATCAAAGGCTTGAACTGCACCGTTCGCCCTTACTGAAATCATAATTGATGCTGCTATTCCGGTAGCTAGGAGTGTCCATGCTATCAAAGTTTGTTTTTGTCGTGGTAGCAAAATAAATGTGGATATAAATATTATGATTAACAAAATACTAGTCCCTATCCCTAGACTTGTGTTGTACACAAAAAGCTGGTGACCAATTACTATTAAACTTAATGCAACCGCTAAGTGTTTACTGAACTGAATGAACCTAAACTTATCTTTTTCGTTTTCAGTATTGTTCGGTTTGCGCTTGACTAGCCTATAAACTATATAGCCAACTATAAGGAACGGTAGTATCGAGAAAATAAACGAGATAAATATATATATTCCGCTCATATGATTAC
>JALWZS010000005.1 GCA_027002475.1 bacterium
TAATAAATGCGTACAATGTAACGCTCGACGAAATTAATAGTGGCGTTACTTCTAACTTTAAAGCAGGTCCAAGACCTAATCAAAAAGTAAATATTTCTGTTACAGAAATCGAGTATAGAAAAGTCAAAGATGGCGAATACTACGATTTCATCAACAAAAAAACCGTCACCCGATACAGATACGATGAAATAAAAGTTAATAAGGGCAACACTACAGTAATAACCGACAATCATGGTCAAGCTATTTACAACCTAACAATGACGAGAGATCGCTCATACGAGATAAAAATCGCAGCAACAGACAACAAAAACCGTACTTATTCAACAAAAACCTATGCCTACTATGGAGGACGCTCGTGGAGGTCATACTACAATGAAAACGAATACAGTTTATTAGTTGATCAGGAAAAAGAAACATACTCTGTTGGCGACCCGATACATGCAACTCTGTTACGAGGAAGAACTCCAATTACTACCAATGAACCAAATAGGTTTTTATTCTTAGAACTACATCGAGGATTAAGAAATTACAGTATAAGGAATACAGCCGATTATTTCACATCCTTCAAAGTAAACTATGTCCCAACCTTGTATGTAAGAGGTGTCTATTTTAATGGGCGCACTTTTGTATACGCACCAATGCACAAGTTTACGTTTGACGAGAGCAAGCGCAAACTAGACATCAACATCACCCCAAACAAAAATGAATACACCCCCCAAGAAGTAGTTAAACTTAAAATACACTCATCCAAAAATGGTCTTGCGGTCCCAGCAAGAGTCAATCTCAATGTAGTAGACGAAGCTATGTATGCACTGTATTACGATGAGGTTAATCTACTGGACGACCTATATCAAGACGTTGGTAGTGGGCAACAAGAGATATACGCATCGCATGAATATCCTAGAGATCACACAAATGGCGGATTAGGCGCCGCCTGCTTTTTGGGCAGCACACCTGTACGTATAGAAAATGGAACTGCCAAACCTATTGAAGAGATAAAGGTTGGAGATAAAGTTGAGACTTTAGCTAATCCATATTCCAACAAGTTAAAGACTGCACGTGTCACAAAGGTCTTTAAACACCAAGTTAGCCGAATAATGATACTAAACAATAAAGTCTGGGTAACACCAGAACACCGTTTTTTCTACAACGGAAAATGGCAACCGATTGGAGACGCTTCTGTTGGTGACATGTTAATTGACGAGTATGGCGGAAGTATCCCGGTGATGTCTATGGAATATGTAGAAGGCAATTTTACAGTTTATAACCTTATGGTAGACACGTACCACACGTATATTGCAGATGGTTTTTACGTCCACAACGATAAGGGACGAGTTAACTTTGTAGATACGGCATATTTTAAGACTATTGAAACAGACCATAACGGTAATGCCACAACTTCTTTTACAATGCCGGATAACTTAACATCATGGAGGATTACATACCAAGGAGTAACAAAAGATCTCTATGCAGGTTCCGGAAAAATAAACGTTATATCAACACTTCCAATGTATGCGCAGTTAAACGTTGCGCAAGAGTATCTTGCAGATGATAGTCCGAAAATCAGTGTTCGGATATTTGGAGACAACGTACAAAATGGCACACCAGCAGAAGTAACGTTTTCCGCACCAACCCTGGAAATAAAAAAACCAATCAAATACGCCACAACAGTTGGCAAAGTTTTATGGATTCCCCTACCCAAGCTTACTCCAGGACAACACTACATCACTATTTCAGTGAAATCCAATGGACTTACAGATAAATTAACAAAATACTTTAAAGTAATTGACTCTCGCCTGAAAATAGCTGATACCGAGTATGGAACACTAACAAATGATTACAAAATCAACAACCCTAATAACGTTAGTTACATTAGTTTTTCAGACCAAAATCGTGGAAAATATCTAAGTTCAGTTAATCAACTAACTTGGTACTATGGCAACCGTGTCGACCAAAAGCTAAGTCAACACAAAGCGTGGGAATTGCTCCAAAAATATTTTGATCAAACCAATGGAGACAGTCATAACTCACAGATAGATCTTAGTGAATATCAACTAAGTACAGGTGGGGTTGCATTACTCCCATATGGCGGTGACGAGGTTGAGTTAACTGCAAATGTTTCTGCCGTAGCAAGTGACGCATTAAACATTGACGGATTACGCCAATACTTTATATCTGTCCTTGAGAAATCCAGACGGAACGGCGTGTTCGACACCGACACTGCAGCTGCACTATACGGACTCGCCACAATCAATGAACCAGTTTTATTAGATTTGCATGAATATATGAAAGATATTGATAAGTTTAATACTCAAACTCGAATATATATTGGTTTAGCACTCGCACGCATAGGAGATGATGCTAACGCGTGGAAAGTATACAAATCAATAGTAGAAAAAAATGGCGAGCAATCTGCTCCTTACATAAGAATTGTTGACAATGATGACCGAGATACTGACGATATTGTTCTAAATACCATTCGCACGGCTCAGCTGGGGGCAAAACTTAATGATAAAAGAGCGGAAATGATGTACGCATATGCTCATGATACCCATAAAACAGATATCATCTTACCGCTTGAAGAGATTGATTTTTTAGAAACACTCCTTCCCACATTACCATCTGACTCCGTGTCTTTCACTTACGAGTACGACATTCCGAACTCACGACCTAGCCACATTAAAGAAACTAAAGAGCTAAGTAACGGTGAGACCTTCACATTAAAACTAAGCCCAGATCAATATAAAGGGTTAACCTTTAGAGATGTATCTAAGAATGTTGGAGTTGCAGTTGTGCGAAACCTGCCTTTATCTGAAGTTCCAGATCTAACACAAAGTAGTAACTTCACACTTAAAAGAACATACAGTAAAACAAATATCAAAGATGGTGACTTAATAAAGATTACTATTGACTATAGTTTCGATGATAAAACTTCATATGATGGATGCTACGAAGTCACAGACTACGTTCCATCGGGGTTACGACCTGTTAGCCAACCGCGTAAGTATGGTGCAAATGATAAGCGCTGGGATGTAATTAGACCATACAAAATCAATGGCCAACAAGTCTCATTTTGTGTATACAACCCAGCTGACTATGAAAGACCATACCGACCGATGGAATACTACGTACGTACAGCCACACTAGGAGAATACATTGCCGAGGAAACGTTAATGCAATCTACTCAGGTTCACACTGAATTAAAACTTGGAACTAAGGATTCTGTCACAATTAGTAAGTAACGCCGCTACAATGTTGCTATATATACTAGCACCTCATCAACATGGGTTTTGGGGTTAACTTTTGTCCAGTGCTTGATAATTTTGCTACTACCCGAATCAATTAAGAACGTTTCACGGGATATTCCAATAACCTCTTTTCCAAACATCTTCTTTTTCTTTAAAACCCTATATGCCTTTGCTACTCCCAAGTCCTCATCAGCAAGTAACTCTATTTTTAGATTATGCTTTTTTATAAATCGTTGTTTAGACTCTACACCAAGCTTTGACACACCCACCACTTTAACTCCCAACTTTTCAAACTCGCTTACTGCATTGGAAAACGACTTTGCTTCAATAGTACAACCCGGCGTTAAATCCTTAGGATAAAAATACAAAAGGACAAATTTGTATCCACTCTTTAGCAAACCATCTAAACAAACTTCATTATTGCTTTGGTTTTTAAGACAAAACGATGGCGCCTTTTCACCCACTAAATCTTTGGTACTTGCAACAGACATAATAATCAACTATTTAAAACCCCTCATTAAAACTTTAGAGTAATGCTAGTTAGTTGGCATTACTGCAGGTTCTTGAGGCTTTTGGTTAATACGATTTAAAAGTAGTTGATAAGCCATTGCAGATGCGACTGCAACGTACGGCATTGCGACAAGAAAACCCACAGCTAAAGCCATGAACCCAAGCATTACAATGAATATAAACAACCAACCAAGAATAAATAGTTTTATCTTTACCCCATCAGTCATCACTCCAGATAATTTAAAGGAATCTATAACTCCTGCTTTTCCATCAATGTATAGATACGGTGCAAACATGAACCTAAAAGCCAAATATATACCTGGAATAATAAAGAATAGTATGCCAATTACAATCGCCACACCCATTAAAAAGTTAAGCCCCAAGTACCCAACAAATTTATCTGCATTTTTAAACAAGTCTCCAACGCTAACTTGTTCTCCTCTAACAGCTGCAATCGACATTTTAATTAAACCCATTGAAATATATAAAGATACAAGCTGCGTAGAAACATCAATTAATGAATAAAGCAAACTGTCTTTTCCAAAAGCGATTTCCGCTCCCCATGAAATAAGGGCTGGGACAAACACCCAAATTAAAGTAGCAACAACAAAGGTTCCGATACGCGGTTTAAAAGCCTCCCAACCTTTACTTAGTACCGTGCCAATATCAAACCCTGCCACATTATTCGTTTGATTTGTAGCAGGCGCCTCCGCGGTTTGAGCCATAACTATTTACACTGTAGCAAATTCACCCAAAACGAGCAATAAATCAATCTAACTTTTTGTGGCAGAGCCACCAGTCAAAACATTCAAACTCCCCTTGCTGCGCTTTTTCTAATCTTTGCTTAGCAGTTTTTGTATCGGTTGCAGGGGGAATAATTACATGGTCTTTAACTAATTCATTTTCAGGCCAATTAGCAGGCATTGCTACATCGTTTTCGTCAGCTATCTGCAAAGCCTTAACAATTCTTACAATTTCATCCATATTCCGACCTAACTCCTGTGGATAATAAAGGATTGTTCGGATAAACCCTTGCGCATCAACTACAAAAACTGCACGCACCGTGTTTGTACCCTTGCCTGGGTGTATAAGGCCTAAGGTTTTAGCGACCTTGCCAGTATCAGCAATTATCGGAAACTCAATTGTCGTTTCCAGATTTTTCTCAATCCATTCCTCCCACTTGATATGTGCAAAAACCTGATCGACACTAAGTCCAATTAGTTCACAGTTAAGCTGTTTAAACTGCTCATATCTTTTTTGAAAAGCGACAAACTCGGTAGTACAAACCGGAGTAAAATCCGCAGGATGACTAAAAAGCACAAACCACTTACCTACCAAATCGTTTGGCAAGCTCATCTTGCCTTTCGTGGTTACAACTTCTAATTCAGGAAACCTATCTCCCAAAAGCGGCATTGATGTCTTTTCCATTTCATCCATAGCAATAAAAAGATTATCACTCCTTGCCCTAAAAATCAAAGCCACCCTTAGCATTTAGAACATTGTTGAAATATTCCTGCAACGAGATGTAAAATAAAAGTGATAGTTTGCTATGTCACATACAAATCTAAAACGAGCGTTAAGGATTTTAACTAGCTGTTTTGTTTTTACAATCTTCTTTTTTGCGTTTACACAAAAAAGTTACGCCGAGATGTTTATAGTTTATCCTGCATCCGACACATATGTTGATTCCAGTTACCCAGACACAAATTTCAATTCAAGACCATACCTTTTAGTTAAAGACTACGAAGATGACTGGGCGTGTAGTTACATCAAGTTTCAACACATTCCCGACTCTGCCGAAGGGCTACCATTAAGAAGCGCGACCTTACACTTTGAAGTGATTGGGCAAATGGGAGACTCGCCAGCTAATTGGCACGTGGCTCCAGCATCAGGGAATTGGGACGCATCAACCCTAACTGCTAACAATCGCCCCGGATTTCTCACTAATCCACAATATACTTCAGATCCAGATATCGATATTTCAGAAACCGGGCTAAGAAGTATCGACATAACCGATATAGTCAAAGGCTGGAAGAGCGGTGATTTAGACTTTGACAAAGGAATTGTGATATGCGATCGCATTGGTGGAAATCGCTCGCTTGTGACCATAAAGAAACAAAACTCCCCTCCACCGTTTACTCCATTTTTAGATGTACGCTACGAAGCACCACCAGGAGAAGGCGGTTTTGATGAACCAGGTCCAACACAAACTCCAACCCCGACATTAACCCCCACCCCAACTCCAACACCACTCCCCACCAACACACCATCACCAACTCCAACAAGTGCGCTAACGCCAAGCGAAGAGGAAAGCGATACAATTAGCCCGACTATTACGCCCGAAGCAACACCACAACCAAGCATAACTGGGGACAGCGATACTACTTCCCCAGAAAACGCACAATCAACGCCCATTGCAACTGACACGCAAAATGAGAACAATAAGATAGATCCACTCCTTTACGTTGTTGCAATCCTACTAGCCATTATTGCTATCTTGCTCTTACTATTGTTAAAAAAGAAAAACCGTAAGGTCTATGCTCCAAACGATGAGGGAAAACCAGAAGAGCCAAAGATTGAAATTGAACAAGATACTTCAGGCGAGACCTCAGACGACAACATGACAACTAATCAGGAGTAAAGGTTTTCTGCGCTTTTTTATATGAGATTCCCTTTGTTTTTATCTTACTAACGTATGCGTTATCCTTTATGTACATTCTCCACGGCTTTTTAGCAAACTCCTGAGCATAATCAATACCTACTCTAGGAGAACACAAAACCGACTCGTCGGGCACATCTTCGCCCTTAACTATCCAAACTTTATCACCTATTAAAGACTGACCATTAAGATCTTTTGTTATCCCAAATGCCTTGCACAACTTCCCAGGACCGTTTGTTAAATCTATATCCTTAACCTTCTCGCCACGCCTTCTTCTTATTGCATCTAACCCGAATACAGGCTCGACCGCTCTAATAAGAATTGCACTCGCGACACCTTCCTGTTCGGCAACAACACACAACTGGTAATGCATACCGTAAACAAAGTAAATGTACAAAACGCCACCTTTATCAAACTGAATTTTAGTGCGTGGGGTAATCTTATTTGGATAGGCATGTGAAGCTTTATCCCATGCACCAATATATGGCTCGACTTCTACAATCCTTCCTGCTACAAGTTTATCTTCTACATTACTTACTAGTATCTTTCCGAGCAAACTGCGAGTAACCGTAAACGTTTCCTGCTCATAAAAAGACAACGGCACTTTATTTTCTTGTTTTGTTAAATAATCTCTTGTGTACACATCAAACATTGTACAAAAGACTTATGCCTCAACAAAGCTTTTAGGAAAAATCAAGCTCCGCGTTATACTTAAGTTGTGAGACCTACTAAGCTACCTTTTAGCAAACTAATCATCTATCACCTACTTTTAACTGCGCTCCTGGTGGTTGAGGTATTTTTAGTAGTGGCAGTTTTTAATCTTCAAATAAATATAATCAAGGCGACCATTATCTCTTTTGTATTTTCTATTAGCGGTATTTTGGGAGAAGCACTATTTTCGTACCTTTTTAAGCTAACAACAGGCAAAGGGTTCTGGGCATACAACTTTTATACAATATTTAACTGCCACTCAAGCCTTTTAAATATTTTACCTTGGGCAATTGGTGGTTGGATGTTTGTTAGTTTTTTCTACGACGTTAACTTCTTTCTAAGCACAGAGCCGTTTGTCGTTGTATTCGTGGTCTTTTTATCTGTCTCTGGCGTTTTGGGTTTTGTAATCGAATATATATTTGGCAAATTAAACTACATGCTTTTTAAGAAACGTTTTTGGGAGTACAACTTTTTCGTAAAAGATAACGGACACATCTCCCTCATCTCACCCATCGCATTTGCCCTCGCAGGTACATACTTTTATTTGATATACGTTCTCGCGCAATATTTTCTATAAACCCAACTCACCTATCTAGCTGATTAACGTTTAGTCGGTAAGGAGCTCTTTCTTCCACCCGTTTACACCTAAAAATTTATCTCCAGGACAACGTGTCTTTGGATTAACCTCACGATGTCCTAAAACTTTTACGTTCTTGTATTTTCTAATTATTTCTCTGGCAGAATTTAAAGCTACTTTGGTTGGTACTTCTTCATCCAGTTCATCAAGAAAACAAATAGCAATACTTTTTTTGTTAACTTCCCAATCTCCAGCATGCCAGCCAATTTGGTTATCTTTTAAAACATGGCGTACAGTCCCATTATTTTCAATAAGATAGTGGTAGGCAATAAAGGTAGGTTTCCCATTATAAAAATGATTAGACCAAATAGGTTGTCCGTATACATCACTAGAACTCTTACTAAACACCGGAGCATAAAGTCGTATTAGCCCAAGCGCATTTATTATCTGTAAAGGTGTATTGGGTGGTCTACTTGAGTGATGTATCACGATAATCTCTATTGGTTCGCGCTCCTCATCCATATCGGGTCCACTTTGAGCTAAAGCGATCAGATTTTTATCTAGAAGTTCCGAAACCAACAAAACAAATTCATTTCTAAAACCAAGCCAATCATCGCTTGTATGAGCTTTTTCTTCACCGCCTTTGTAGTCGTAAAAATACTCCTGCAATAAAGGTTTAAGTTTTAAGTACCAATCCGGAGACGAGAATACTTTTAAATACTCATATGGATTTAGATAGTTGTACGAATTAGTAAAGATTACTTCTTGCTTTGTCATTTTGTAAGATTAGACGCTCTTATATATTCTGCCAACGGTTCTAAGCCTACAGACTCACGACGTTTATTAACGTTAGCTTCGTCTTTAATTGGTTCTGGTACAAGCTCACCGTCTTTCTGTGTAAGCTGGGTTCCATAAATTTGTTTCTTGCCAGAATTAACAAGCACCCTATCTTCAAAATATGCACGATCGATCTGGTTAACTTCGTCTTTACCCTCATTTTTCATAAGTGAAAGCGCACGCTTTTGAAACTCTAAATCATCATCACTATGTTGAGCAATAAGCCACGCAGCATGAGCACCTTTTTTACCAACCTTAGAAACGCTCGGCCAACCAATCTTAGCAATAATATCTTTTAGCTTAGCTGTATTTTGGTTAATGACACGCTTAGCTTCACGCTGTAAATCCTTATCATCAGGGTTACTTGCCAGTTTCCCCATCGCCGCCTGATCCTCCTCAAACATCTTTATAAGTTGTTGTTGAACTTTAGGATACTGCACACCACCCCTTATTCACGAAAGATGCCAAACATTACTCCTTAAACTCGTCGGTCACAGGTTCCTCTTGAACGTACTTCAGCTGACCGAACTTACTTACAAACGCCTTTACTCTGTGACTACTCTTTCAACAATCTCATCAATTTCATTTCTTTTTTCTTCTAGCTGTTTTTTAATTTCTTCTTGCTTGTCAAGTTCTTTTTTGATTTCATTTACTATTTTTTGTTGATCTTGAAGTGAGATGT
>JALWZS010000006.1 GCA_027002475.1 bacterium
CTTATTAGATGAGATTAATGTTAAGAAAATAGAGTTTGTTAAAAAAGACGTTGAGGAAATGATCGCGCAACTAGATACAAAACTAACACCAGAGCTAGAGCAAGAAGGTTTAATTAGAGAACTCATTAGGCAAATCCAAACAGTCAGACGAGACGCTGGGTACAAAATCAATCAGGAGATAAAGCTCTCACTAATTCTTGATAACGAGTTAAACTTCGTCAAAGATTTTGAAGATGAGCTAAAAAGAAAGGTTGTAGCCTCAGAAATTAGTTATTCACAGTTAAAAGAAGAACCTGACGCAAAAAAGCAAGCTAACCTAAATGGACACAATATTGAAATCGCCGTTAAAGCGCTTTGAGATTATTATCCCTCTAGCGGCTATCGTTTTAACACTTATTGGGCTATCTACTATTAAAAGCACCATCGTTGCTGGTAGTGAGTTGAACCCCGTACTTCAAGCCAATCTAATTAATATTCAACTTATGGCTCTTGCTATTGGGTTATTGCTTTTTACCATAGTTTCAATGATTAACTATGTGTATTTTGCATACCTAAGTATTCCAATTTACGTAGTTACAGTTTTTTTGTTAGCCTTAATTCTAGTTGTTGGAGAAGTGACAAGGGGCTCAATGCGTTGGTTTAATATTGGACCAATTAGTTTTCAGCCGTCAAGCATCTCGATCATTTTTTTAATTATCTTCTTTGGATACTACTTCTCAGCAGTGAAAAGTAAAATCAATCAGCTTAGATACTTGATACTAGGTTTTGTCCTAATGGCAGTCCCAATGGTATTACTCCTTGCAGAACCAGATTTAGGGAGTGCTCTAATACTATTTTTTGTATGGTTTGCCATGTTACATCTAACCCCTATATCCAAAAAGAAGCTATTAATTATTTATGTTATTGGGCTTTTATCCATTCCTATTGGTATTACTAAACTTCAAGACTACCAACTCAAACGACTAACATCTTTTGTAAATCCGCAGTCTGACCCAACCGGAAGTGGATATAACGTCATTCAATCAATTATTGCCGTAGGCTCAGGACAGCTTTTAGGACGAGGTTGGGGACGAGGTACCCAAAGTCATTTGCAGTATCTCCCAGAACAACATACAGACTTCATCTTTGCTACATTTGCAGAAGAGCAAGGTTTTATTGGGGCTTTAGTGCTAATTGGACTGTACGCTATTATCCTTTGGCGGTTAGCTAGTCTTGCAATGAGGCTACAAAGAGATAAATTTGCCTTTTATATTATTAGCGGAATTATTACATGGTTGGCGCTTCATGTATTTATAAATATCGGTATGAATATTGGAATTGCCCCTATTACCGGAATCCCTTTGCTACTTGTTAGTTACGGTGGAACTGCGATGATTACTGCCTGGTTAGCATTTGGTATTGTTGAAGCGATATATCGTCACACTACAAGCTAGATTGCTAGCTTAATTTCTTGTGTATGATATAGTATAATGCGTCAGAACTAATACAGACTAATATGAAATACGCAGTAATACAACTTGGTCAAAAGCAATACTTAATAGAAGAGGGTTCTGTAATTGAATTAGACAAACAACCTCAAGACGAAGGAAAAAGCATAAAGTTTAATGAAGTATTACTTTTTGTAGATGGAGATACAGTTAAAGTAGGCACTCCAACACTAAAATATGTAGTTGAAGGGAAAGTTGTATCTCATGTTCGTGATAAGAAAAAAGTCGCGATGAAATATAAACCCGGTGGATACCGAAGAAAATTTGGTCATAAACAACCAAAAACATTGGTCGAAATCAAATCAATAAAAGAAGTTAAGTAACATGGCAAAGAAAAAGCAAGCTGGATCAAAAGCAAGACAAGGCACTCGCTCAAAAGGTCATATTGGCTTAGGTGTTAAAAAACACGGAGGCGAGTATGTAGTTGCAGGAAATATAATCGTTCGTCAACGTGGAGCACACTTTCATCCTGGTATAAATACGGGAATGGGCCGAGATTTTACAATATTTGCTACAGAAGATGGCATCGTAGAGTACTCTGAGCGTCGTAATCGCAAGTATATCGACGTCATACCCACAACCGAGAATAAAGCTAAGTAGATTTAGCGTTTTACTTTTTGCGTTTGTATGTTTAAACTTAAGGTGTGGTTAAGTACGAATACAAAGAACTAGACATAGATTCACTACTCCCAAATCCACTTAGGACAAAAAGTCAACCAACAAAAGAATCTATCCTTAAACTAGCAGATTCAATACGTCAGTACGGCTTATTTACCCCACTTCTGGTAGGGGATACACCCGCCGGTTATCAGATAATTGCAGGAGATAGGAGATTTCGGGCTGCCAAAGTTGCCGGACTTAGCAAAATCCCTGCTATGGTTGTAAAAGCATCTTCTCTGGAGCTAATGATTCTTTTTTGGGAAGAAAACATGCATCATGAACATATGAACCTCATTGAACAAGCAAAGCTTGTAAAGCAGCTTTTATCAAGAGAAGGGATTACTAAAAAATTTGTTAGTTCACGACTAGCCATTCCAGAGGAACGCATTGATTTATTGCTCGAACTACTTGATTTGCCCAGTGGTGTGCAAGATAAATACTTAAGCGGCGAGATACAAGATAGTGAATTAATAAGCGCAGTTAACGAAGGAGACGTAGTATCGTTACTGCACTAGAGATACTCTAGAAAGTGGCCAGTATCTAAAGACTGCTACACCAATAATATATCCACGTGGAACAGGTCCCCACTCGCGGGAATCGC
>JALWZS010000007.1 GCA_027002475.1 bacterium
CATAGGGACTGATGAAAAATGGGTAGATAGGGCAAGACGAGCAACAGGTGAGCAGTCAAGGCTTTCTTATGTCTTTGAAGAATGGCAAAAGCGTTTAGCAAAAGTACTTGAACACGCAGAAGCCAATGATGGGCAACGTCTATTTTCAAAGCAGCTAAAACAGGAACTTTTTAATCAAAATCATACTTGTTCAATTTGTGAGCAAGAAATCAAATTACTTGATGATGCTGTAATGGATCACGAAATACATTATTGGAGAGGTGGCAAAACAATACCAGAAAATGCAAGGCTGGTTCACAGGTATTGCAATCTTTCTCGTGGCGGGAATTAGCAATAATATCAATAAGCTAACAATGGTATGCAGCTGACCCCAAGCAGCTCCGTTTTTCAGTTAACCTCAATAGGTTATCCAAGTTCACAGCTACGAATTACCTTGGTCGGTAAGTTCGCTTGGGTCAGCTGATACCGGTCGTTACATTGTTTGTCAGGTATGGGCACAATAAGGGGTTATTCTTCAGCAAAATCAGAGTGACGAAGTTTAATGCCAATCTTTTCATACTGGCGAGTCATCCTTCGTCATGGAATTTTTTTCAGCAAACAAGTCCCCATAAAGCTGAAAGTTTTTATCTCTCTGTTCTTTGAAAATCCGGGTAATCCAGGCTTGGTTATTCGTTCATTTCCTTTACACTGGCAAGCGGTCTCCTCCTTTCCAGTTCGTCAGCAAACTAATCTCCATTAAGTTCATCTCTTGAAGAGCTTGACAAGCTGTACGAAAGGGAAGGGCGGTAGCAAAAAAGTCTGTTTTGCATTCCACTTTCTTGCTGGCAACATCTCAGTACGCTGTCCCTGCCCACTGGCTCTGTTTGCCAAAATGTTTTTGCCGAGAGGTTGTGTTAAGCGGTCCTCTGTTTTGCTCAAATTTAAAAAAGTTGGTTGCAAAGAGGAATCAAAAGTCATTTAATAAAGTTACAGTACAGGAGAGGTGGTTGGTTCAACCTGTTTACCGTTATATCGGTTTTGCGGTCAGTCTTGTTTCCGTCTTCATCTTGTTTTTCAAGTTGGGTAATAAGGCGTTATTCCAGGGGTGTTCAACCAAGTTCATTCTGTAAAACAATTTGGGCTGCAACGGGCAGGCCAGTGGCCAGTAGTCCTTTGTGTTTACCCAATATGAGACGTGTTTTCCACGTTATTTGGTGTTGCATGTTGGTCATTTCAAGGGGCGGCCAAAAATGTAACCATGTTATCAAGGGGACGCTTAGACCTGCGGGATCTTGGTCGGTATTTCAAGATCAACTTATTGAATTTATTAAACCTATACTGCTGGGCGCCCCTTATAACTACCGTTCTCTTAGTCTTGAGACAATAAAAACTATGGAGGATTTAAAATGAGAATAATAGAGTCTATCAACGAAAAGCTCACAACAAGCCCAAGAAAAATGTCTTTTAATCTTAAAGAGCCAATAACAGATAACATAGTTAAAAGAGCAACTTCTGATTTCAACCTGGAATTCTTCAACCTTGCCGTAGATGGTGACAACGACAATATCATTATCACGGTAGACGACAAGGCCGACAAAATCAAAAAAGAACAGGTTAGAGACATTGACCAAGCAATATCACAAACAATATCAACCATCAAAAACGAAGAAATTAAATTAAAGGAAGAGACAAAAGCAGCCATCGAAGACTTAGCCGAAACTCTTCGCATTGATATTAAATAAATTTGCAAAAAAGCGCCTTTGCCCTTCCTCTCCAAGCAAATTGAACCCTGATTGAAGAAAATCGGCGATTGCATCAACTGGGACCGTTAAGTTTGGCAATTTGTTATCTACCGTATAAATATCCAGATGCTCTGTGTCAACATTGCCGCCTTCCAGCGTCCCGAGTGAGATATAAATATCTGTTTTATGGTATTTTACTTCTTTCATTTAAAACCTCTATTCTGCTTTTAAGGATAACCTCGACATGACAGTAGAAAAAATTCTTACTTTAATAGCCCTGCTTTCAGGGTTTCTGTCGAGTGTTTGGTTTATCAAAGGCACGGTCTCGCTTAACGGAGAAACTATCAATCTCCTGTCTCGAACTTATTGGGACCAAAACCCCTGTCTCGAGGAATCGTTCGCACGCCAAAGAGCCGAATACATACTTGGTGCGCTATTTCTTTGTTTGTCTTTCTCCGTCCAGTTGGCAATCCACTTGATTCCATTAAAATTTCTTCTATCATGTCCCTTGTCTTTAGAAAATTCAATCTCTTGCGTGCTTGATATATTTTTCGCGCTCCTTCTTCTCTCTTGGTGGATCTACCGTCTCCAAAAAGCAAAGATCGAAACAGAAATAATAATAGCGCAACAAAAAGAAGATGAAATATATAAGGAGTTGCAGGAAGAATCTTACCCATAATAGACACTTTATAAAAACAAGAGAACAATGCAATCAACACTGACCGCAACCACATGCTTTCCTGAAACTTTTATGCTTCGATTAAACTTCATATACTTTACCAGTATTTCCCGTTAATTTTGCGGCAGGTTATTGCGGCCGTTCTGTGTCTATAGAGATGAAAACTAGCATACTCATAATAATCG
>JALWZS010000008.1 GCA_027002475.1 bacterium
TTTAATACAAACCAATACCAAACCTCAGCCCTGTAAGCGATAACGTTTTTCAATGATATGTTAATAAAAGCTAAAACTTTCTGCACATCTAAATTCTACAGCACAAGGGTTAATGAGGTACAATTTTAAGGATGCCATCAATAGAAGTAACCGGTTTGAGCAAAACCTACAAAGTTTACAAAAAGCAAGAAGGTTTAAAAGGTAGTATTAAAGCACTCTTTCACCGTGAATACGAAGACGTTGAGGCTGTAAAAAACATTAGCTTTAGTATCAGCCAAGGTGAACTAATTGGATTTATCGGACCAAACGGCGCTGGAAAAACCACAACACTTAAAATACTAAGCGGTCTTTTAGTACCAACTAGCGGAAGCGCTCGCGTCTTAGGATTTACTCCACACGAACGAAAAGAAGCATACTTAAAACAAATAAGTCTCGTCATGGGGCAAAAGAATCAGTTATTTTGGGATTTACCTGCAATTGAGACCTTTAATTTAAACCGAGACATATACGAAATACCAAAAGAGCGATTCAATGAGGTGCTAGACGACTTAACGGAAATGCTTGATGTCGGCGACATTTTACATCAACAGGTTCGGAAACTAAGTCTTGGTCAACGAATGAAATGCGAACTCATCTCAGCACTCTTACATACACCAAAGGTGCTGTTCCTTGATGAACCAACGATTGGGCTTGATGTCGTAGCGCAAAAAAACTTAAGACAATTTATCAAACAGTACAACGAAAAGTACAACGCAACAATAATTTTAACAAGTCACTACATGGATGATGTAAAAGAACTTGCTGAGAGGGTAATCGTAATTAACGATGGTGTACTTGGGTACGATGGGGACATGGACAACTTAGTAAAAAAGTACGCAAAGAACAAAATAATAAGACTCAATTTTGAACATGAGGTTAGCAAAGAGAAGCTGGAACAATTCGGGGACGTAACCGATTTTCATGCGCTTAAAGCAACAGTTGAGGTTCCAAGAGAAGACATCAAAGAAGTCGCTAGCAAGATCTTAAAGGAACTCCCAGTTGAAGATCTTGATATTGCTGAAGTCCCGGTAGAAGATATTATCCGTCAAATATTTGAAAACCACACAGTACTTGAGTAAATTCGTGCCGATACATATACTATAAATATGAACATCAAAAAGTTGGCATTAGCAGTAAGTGCAATCGTTTTACTACTCATCGTAGGGCTTGTTGGTTTTTACTTCTACAATCAAAGCAAGCAATGCAAAGAACCAGTCTACTCCGTAACAGTTGCAGACATACTTGCGCGTGATAAAAAAGCAAAAGAGTCTGAATACAAAGAGATTGCAGCACGACTCCTCGCAGAAAAATGGCTTGATGGATTTACAAGTGAAGATACCTGCCCTAAGAAAAAACTTGATAGCGCGGACATCGAAGATATCGTTATCAATGACGGCACCCCTATTGCTACCGCAACTTTAAAATACAGTATCACCCTTCCACAAAATGAAGCCTTAGGATATGGATCTTTCTGGAAAGATGGCAAAGGTATCTATCAAGAAGGAGAATGGACTAATCGCATAGTGTATATGGACATAGAAATAAGCAATAATACTTATACTCTTAAAAAGGTTTACGAAGAATAAACGCCCCACCCGCAAAAAAGACTAGAGAAAGCAGCCCCATCATTAGTGTGTTTTCTACAATCCCAGTTTTAGGAAGAAGTTCTTGGGTTGGTGTTGGAGTTAAGGTAGTTCCTGGCATGGGAGTAGGTGTTACTGTTGGGGTTGGCGTATTGTTTGGATTTTCATAAGTAGCAAAGGTTGTGCTGTTAGTAGTAAATAAAACATCGGTGCTGGTACCGTGTTCAGCAACATGTGAGCCATCATCAGACCCAACAACAAATGATACAGTTGTTTCTTGCGGCGGATTAGCCCCAACACTAAAAGTTACAGTTGCCATAACCCCTCCAGCTGTAACTGGCTCGTTTATAGGTGCTAATCCAGACACAGTGACCCTACCATTAGACGCCGATGCAACTGGATAGGTTGCAAAATAATCAGTCGTATCAATCGATTTGACTGTTAAGACGCTGTCATCGTATGTCAATACAGCATCAACTCCATCAATCTCGTGATTGCCTGGGTTAACTACAATATCAACCGGGATATCCATATTTGCCGAATAAACAACCCAATTCGGATCTAAAGCCAATGTTGCGGTATTAGTGGTTTGGGCATGTACTAATGATGTCCTTATTACCACAGCTAACAAAAACAAAAAGAGGAATTTAAAAACATTGCGAAGCGACGTCATTACCACCATTGTAAATCATTGACCATACTCATTACAACATATCTACAGTATCGACTTTGTGCCTAGCTAAGTTATCCCCATCCTCAAAAACAAATTCCGCACGTAGCTTAGCCCCGTTTAGTACTACAGGAAGCCAATATCTATCATCCGGCCACATGTCATCATATGGTATATCATCATGCAAAAACCACTCTGGTCTCATTTCCGCAGTTTCTTGAACCTTCCCTTCCCATACGTCACACATAAAAACATGCACTAACTG
>JALWZS010000009.1 GCA_027002475.1 bacterium
CCTGGTAATACTTTCTTTAGTATCTTAACATCTGATTTCTTCACTTCGGTAGGCTTTCTGGTGTTGCGTTTGGCTGTGCTTTTAGCTTTTATTCGTTTACCAAAAACTCGCACCATACGCATGACCTTACCACTTCCAGTAATTTTAATTCGTTTTTTAGCCCCCTTATGGGTTTTCATCTTTGGCATATTATTTTGGTTTCACAACAGTGACAAGAAGGTTTCCTTCCTTTTTAGGCGCTGACTCAACAACTCCGACATCCTCAAGCTCTTTTAAGATTGTTTCCATCTTTGAGCGTCCTAAGTCTTCTTTATGCTTCATTCGACCATAAAACTTGACTGTAAACTTAACTTTATCTCCTTGAGACAAAAAAGTTTTAGCTCGATTTATTCGAACCTGCAAGTCATGATCGTCTATGTTCGGTTTGAATTGTAGTTCTTTAAGTTCTACCTTTTTACCCTTTCGTTGTTCAGATGCTCGTTTTTGCTCCTCGTATTTGTGTTTACTTAGGTCAATAATCCGAGCAACCGAAGGGTCGGCTTTTGTAGATATTAGAACTAAATCTAAATCGTACTCGTGTGCTTTATTAAGTGCTTCCTCGCGCGTCAAAACGCCCAAGTTTTCCCCGTCGGGTCCAATAACACGAAGCTGTGAATCTCGTATATCAAGATTCGCTATGTATCGTTTCCGCCGAGGTCTATTACTTCTTCTCACTATACGAGGGGTATTTTAACAGATAGATTATATGCACGCAACGTGTTGGTTTGTTGGTTATTCATTAAAGATTAAGCTTCTATTAGCTATCTTTTTTAGTATATCATCTATAAAATCCTCAAGATTAACTTCGCCTCGTTTTTGACCATCTCGTAGTCTAACGTTGACAGTATTACTTTCTCTTTCTTTATCCCCTACTATGAGCATGTAAGGTACTTTTTGCTCTTGGGCTTTTCTGATTTTGTTCCCCATTGTCTCACTCTTATCATCGACAAAGGCGCGGATATTATGCTCTTTAAGTTTATTTAGGATAGAGTTTGCATAATCATGTTGCTTGTCTGAGATTGGGATTACTACAACTTGTTCAGGTGAGAGCCAGACTGGGAAAGCACCTGCAAAATGTTCAATTAAAACAGAGGTAAACCGCTCAATTGATCCCATTATTGCTGCGTGAATCATAACTACAGAGTTCTTTTCGCCTTTTTCGTTGATGTAGGATAGCTCAAAGCGATTTGGCATATTTCTATCGATTTGAATTGTTGCTACCTGGTGCTCCCTTTCTAGTGAGTCTTTAGCCATAAAATCAACTTTTGGACCGTAAAAAGCTGCTTCTCCGAGAGCCTCAACATAGTTTGCACCGCGACCTTTTGCTATTTGTCGTATCTGTTCTTCCGTTTCTTCCCAGAGTTTTGCATCACCCAAGTAAGCGTCCATGTTTTCTGGATCATGGAACGATAAACGAACGGTTAGAGGTAGCCCAAATGCACTATAAAAAGACTCAACAATATCCCAAATGGACTCAACTTCATCTTTCACCTGATCTTCTCGGCAAAACACATGTGCATCATCTTGAGTAATACTCCTAACGCGTGATAAACCGCTTAATTCTCCGCTTTGCTCGTCTCTATAAACCATAGTTGTATTGGCGTAACGTTGTGGCATTTCCTTGTAGCTGTGTGTTTTTCTATCAAAGATTTGTGTGTGATGTGGGCAGTTCATTGGTTTTACAACAAACTGATGCCCTTCACGAGTTGTAATCTTAAATAGCTCATCTGCAAACTTTGCCCAGTGACCACTTGTTTCGTATAAGTCTTTTTTGGTGATATGTGGGATTTCTACTTTTACATAGCCTTTTGCTTTTCTTAGTTCCCAAACAAAATCATCTAATAACTCGCGAAGTAAAGTACCTTTTGGAGTCCACATCGGCAGTCCTCCGCCCACTTTATCTGAGAATATAAACAAATCAAGCTTTTTGCCTAGTACTTTGTGGTCTCGGCGCCTTGCCTCCTCTAGATTTTCTAGGAATGTATCAAGCTCTTGTTGTGTTGGAAAGGCGGTACCGTATATTCGGGTTAGCATCTTGTTATTTTCATCACCGCGCCAATATGCGCCTGCGATTGAAAGAAGCTTAATTGCGCCGATTTTGCCAGTTGACTTAACGTGTGGACCAGCGCAAAGATCGACAAAGGCGTCTTTAGTGTCTGGCTGCCCTGTCCAGTAAACACTTAAACTCTCACCTTTTTGAATTGCCTCATCAATCCATTCCTGCTTGTACGGATTATCTTTAAAGAGTTCTCTTGCAGTTTTTTCATCGACTTCTTCTCTTGTTATTGGTAAATCGCTTTTGATAATGCGATTCATCTCTTCTTCAATTTTTGGAAAATCCTCCTCAGATACATTCCCATCCAAAAGCTCAAAGTCAAAATAGAACCCCTTATCAGTTGCTGGTCCCATCGCCATATGGAACTTATAACCAAGATTGCGCATTGCTTGAGTCAACACGTGTTCTGCACTATGGCGCATCTTGTAAAGTGTTTGCTCTTCCTTACTT
>JALWZS010000010.1 GCA_027002475.1 bacterium
ATGGGAATCCCACCCGGAGCAACTCTCGATCGGTGCGTTATTTAGGTTGCCCGCCGAATGAATCGCTTGCGATTCTACGCACCAAGGCAGAGGCAAAGATAGATGACCACTACGCTAGGTAGACTAGCTTAGACAGAATCTGGCTTACAGCGTGCCTTTTGGCAAAAAATCTATTATCATTAACGCGTGAAAGAGAAGTTAAAAAGCCCACTTACCATTCTTTTATTTCTAACACTGCTTGGCGCGATACTTCGTTTTTACAAGCTAGACTGGGGTGATGGGCAGTTCTTTCACCCAGATGAACGAAATATTGTCTTCGGGATCTCAAACTTGCACATCGAAAACCTAAAAGATTACTTTTCTGCCATTCCACCAATTAGTACTTATCCAAGTATACTTTCGTGGCTTAAAGCGTTGCCACTAAAAGATATTCCATTAAACCCTAAATTTTGGGCGTATGGGTCACTTCCTATTTATATAATTTACTTTATAGCCAAGCTCTTAGAGTTAGTAGGTGTCCACTCCGCAACCACATTTGAAGGCTACATTATTATTGGTAGATTTTTGTCCGCACTATCTTCAACTGCACTCATTCCCCTAACCTACTTGCTAACAGTTCAAACCCTAAATAAACACAAATACAAACATTTCATAGGACTAGTAAGTGCGTTCTGGATAACTTTTATGCCAGGAATGTTGCAGTTTGCTCACTTTATGACGTTTGAGACCTTTTTAACATTGCAATATATGGTAATCCTGCTCATATCTTTTTATCTAGTCAAAACAGGACAAAAAAAATACTACATTTTACTTGGCATTCTGTTTGGTATTAGTATTGGCACCAAAATAATCTCTATTGCACTCTTACCAATTTTGTTCCTAGCCCATGCACTTTGGATATACAACCAAAAAGCAAGCTTAAACATTTTTAAGTTTTTTACAAGTAAATTCCTTCTTTCTTTACTGCTCATACCAATATTCGCATTTCTTTCTTCGCCGTTTCACATCCTTGACTGGGGCGGCTTTATGAATTCGCTAACATATGAGAGTTCAGTTGCTAATGGAAGCCTGCTCGTTTTTTACACACAACAGTTTATAGACACAATCCCAGTCTTTTACCAAATAACAAGAGTGTTCCCTTATATTCTCTCTATACCGCTAACAATAATTGCAGTAGTAGCGTTAGTTTATTTTCTAATAGCATCAACTACCCACGCACTGAGAGCTATTTATAACAAGAAGAGAGTATCTAGCGAGTTAAGTTTTTTGCTTTTACTTCTTGCCATGTTAGTTCTCTACTTAGGATTTCACTTCACCTTATACGTAAAGTGGACAAGATACATGATTCCAGCACTTCCATTCCTTAGCATACTTAGCGCTTTATTAATTTTCACCTTTGTGCACTATTCCAAGAAACTAACTAAAGCTATAGTCCTTGTAACATCTTTGTGGCTATTGTTTGCAGGAATGATGTTTTGGCAAATTTATACAAACAAATACACGGTTATGG
This sequence comes from bacterium, assembly GCA_027002475.1. Lineage (GTDB taxonomy): Bacteria > Patescibacteriota > 4484-211 > 4484-211 > JALWZS01. The sequence goes on from JALWZS010000010.1 coordinate 1,511, forward strand.
AAGCAGCAAATATTGCAAGCACGAAAATTCCTAAAAATGTAAAAATCACATCTGAGGTCTATGATCTTGGCGCAATCCCATTTAACCCAATATTTGGAACACAAAATATTGAATTACTTAATGTTTATGAGCTAGAACACGATCCATATGCAAACGATATATTTAAAAAGCGAGACGAAAGTGACTACTACCTAATCTTAAGCCAACGACTTTATGGAACTAGATTTAGAATTCCAGAAAAATTTCCACTAGGGTATAAATTTTATGATGAAATCATACATGGAAGTAACTGGACAAAAGTTCTTGACGTTAACCGGACATCCGCTCATTGCAATATATTTACATTAATGTGCTTAGGCGGCTACTTTAATCCTGATGAAACATTTGTAGTCTTTGACCACCCTGAGGTTATGATGTATAGCAATCTGAATAAATGAAAGAATTTTTAAGCAATAAATCACTACTAATAAAAATATCGCCCATCTTACTGATATTGCTCGCATTCTCTATTCGAATCTATGGGATCAATTGGGATCAAGGTCATGCACTTCACCCAGACGAACGTATGATTGCAATGGTTGCCGGACAAATATCGTTGGATAATCTCGATCCAGATTTCTACAATTATGGAAGCTTACCAATCTATATCTTAAAGCTTAGCAGTTTCGTAACAAGTAGCATAGATGGCGTTATAAAACACATACCCACAACAGCGTCGTCTTATAGTGGTTTTCCTAACATATTACTGGTCGGTCGAGCCCTTTCTGCGTTTTTCGACACCTTAACAGTACTTATAGTATTCCTAATTGGTAAAAGAATTAAGGGCAAAAACTTCGGGTTCCTTGCAGGGTTTATTTATGCAATATCCGTTTTCCCCATACAAAATGCACACTTTTATATCGTTGACCCACAAATGACTTTCTGGATGACACTAACTCTATTTCTTGCAATTAAACATGCCAAAGAGCCGAAGCCACAACATTTTTTGCTACTGGGGTTAACTTCTGGCTTAGCTGCTGCCACCAAATTCACAGGCGTACTAACGCTATCAATTCCCTTTCTGTTAATTACGGTTAACCTTGTCAGAGAATTTAAGAAAAAGCCTATGCTTAAATGGGCAGTCACCCAAATAGTCAACGTTTTTGCCACGCTTTCCTCAGCCATCATAGTATTTTTCATCACACAACCATTCGTGCTAATAAATATAAAAAAGTACTGGGAGCAAGTATCGTTTCAGCTTAGGATGAATAGCGACCCTACTGTATTTCCTTACACTATTCAATTTATCAACACTCCAGCTTATATTCACCCACTACAAGGAATTATAGTTTGGGGACTTGGGCTGCCTCTTGGAATTTTGGCAATACTAGGTGTTGTCTATATGGCAAGGCACCTTTTTACAAAGCGTAATATTTTCTTATTTATAATTCTTGGATTTGCTCTCATATTCTTTACAATACTTGGGCGTTCTTCTGTTAAGTTCATGCGCTACTACCTTCCGCTTTATCCGATACTGGCGTTATCCACAGCATATTTACTCAACGGCTTCAACAAGTACCTAGCTCCACACAGTAAGCTAAGGCTCGCGTATGCATCAATTGTAGCAATCTGCGTACTTATATGGCCTATGTCCTTTATGCATATTTACACCAAACCCAATCCAAGAATTAAGGCAACAGATTGGATAAATAGCACTTTTCCTGTAGGTACAGCAATAGCAACCGAGCATTGGGATGACATTATTCCCCTTGAAAACCCTAACGGTTATAAAATCCAACAAATTGAAGTCTACAACCCAGAATCAGAGGCAAAATGGACCAAAATTAATAATATTCTTGAGGAGTCAGACTATTTCATAATCTCAAGCGAACGAGTCTACAAATCTATTCTTAACTGGCCAGAAAAATATCCAAAAACTATTATATTTTATAACGACCTCTTGGCAGGAAACAGTAACTTTAAGCTTTACAAAACCTTTAGTAACTATCCGACAATACCAGTAATCGGTATAGAAATACCAGATGGAGACTCACCTGAAAGCATGACTATATTCGACCACCCAACAGTCTTTATATTTAAAAAAGAGAACGTATAATACAAAGTTATGAGTGACTCACTAGCTACATTGCAGTATATCCTGACCGCCGAGTTACTTGGTCTAGTCGCATTGCCTATAACAATACGGTTATTTAACAAGTTTCCAGACAAAGGATGGGGATTTTCTAAAATCTTTGGCATACTATTTTCCGCATGGCTTGTATGGATTCTATCGTCCCTTCATATACTTCCATTTAGCCGAGGCAATACGCTTTTAATCATAGCATTACTAGCAGGTGTTATTTGGGCTTTATTCGGAAGCTTAAAAAAGCTCGCTTCACTGCGCACTGCAGTAAACTTTATCTTAATCGAAGAAATTTTGTTTATTGGAGTAGTCGTGGTGTGGACATACCTACGTGGCTGGTCACCCGACATAAATGGTTTAGAAAAGTTTATGGATTATGGTTTTATGCTCTCTAGCATGAAAACCGCATACTTCCCACCACTAGATCACTTCTTTGCCGGAGAGACTATAAACTACTACTATTTTGGACACTACTTAGCTGCCTTTATAACCACAATCGCTAAAGTACCAGCTAGCTTCGGATACAACCTACAAATGTCACTAATCTTCGGATTAAGCGGGATGGAAATTTTTTCACTAGCTTCAGCCTTTTTCTACCTCACAGTAAAAAATGAATCTAAAAGGATTCCGTGGAGAAGTTGGCTCTCAGGCATACTTGCGTTTCTGTTTGTCGACGTATTTGGAAACTTGCATACAGCACTGTATTACCCTATGGAAAAGGACAAATACTGGTATCCTGATGCAACACGATTTATCAAGAACACAATCCATGAATTCCCTATTTATAGTTACATCGTTAATGATCTACATGGACACGTAAGTGATATTCCAATAGTAGTCGCCATACTCGCATTGCTATCAGTTATATTTTTGCGTACGGAAGAAACACACCCACTTAAAAAATTAGAACAACATACTAAAGATCTACTTAATAAAGTCCATCTTGAGAAACATACGCACAAGTTGTTACCAAGTTACCTACCTTTACTACTAGTACTTGGCTTCTTTATAGGTACAACGTATGCAACAAATGCATGGGATTTTGCTATTTATACACTACTTAGCGGCGTTGTTTTATGGGTCGTCAATGCACTAACTAGCAACTTCGAAAACTTCACCAACAAACTGTTTGACATACATACACTTGCTTCAACTTTTCTGCACTCTATTGCTCTAGTAATTATATCTATACTCTTTTATCTACCATTCTGGCAACATCTTGTACCCATATCTAAAGGCATTGGAATTGTGCCACTAGGAGGTCAGTCACCTCTCTGGCAAGTAGTTATCCTTTGGGGAGTGCAAGTTCCTCTAGCCTTAGCATTTTTAATCTGGCTATATAAAATGACAATGAATAAATATCCACAATTTAGGGAATATATTGTTCGCATGATATCAAAGCTTCTGATGATTGACATATCGATAAAAAAGGTTAACAAAACTAAAAACAAGTCCGATAATTTTTCAATTGAGCATGCTCACATATTCATGATTATTATCTCCCTCTTATCGTTCTTGCTAATACTGTTACCCGAGATTATTTATATGAAAGACATCTACCCAACGCACTACCGAGCAAATACGATGTTTAAGTTTTATTACCAAGCATGGATTATGTTAGGGATAGTATCCGGCGTATCAACAGTTACGATATGGAACTGGTTGAACAAACAAGGCATCAAAAAAGGCACAGGCTACAAGGTCATGAGCATTCTACTTATTTTTGCCGCATCAATGTATCCAGTTGAAGCTATATATCAGGGCTTCGGCGGATTTAAAGGAGTACATCAAAGTATAAATGGAACACTTTACTTAAAAACAAGAATGCCAGCAGATGCAAAGGCAATAGATTGGATTAATCAGAACATAAAAGGACAGCCGACTTTTATTGAAGCAGTTGGCGATAGCTATACCGATTATGCAAGAATTGCCGCAAACACAGGAAATCCATCAGTCTTGGGGTGGCCTGTCCATGAGTGGTTATGGCGTGGCGACTACTCTGAACCTGTGAAACCAACAAGTCAAAAACAACTCCGAACAGGAGAACCTGACTCTGTGGGTAAACGAGTAGATGACGTAAGAATATTTTATGAAACAGACGACCCCAAAGAAGCACAAAAAATAATAACTACTTATCAAGTTCGATATATCTACGTTGGAGCCAAAGAACGAGAGAAATACGAGCACTTCAACGGCAAAAAGTTTGCTGACATGGACCTAACATTGGTGTATGATAAAGATAATGTCCAGATTTATAAGGTTAACTAGAGCTTTACTTATACTTTTCATATTGCTGATTCCTGTTATTGTCTCGCCTGCTATTGCTAATGCACAAGCGCTTTCTAATGTATCATGTCCCGACGGACAGACTTATATTGGAATCTTTGATACTTGTCTTAACTTTGGATCTATGATTAGTATGACAGTAACTGCTGCACTTACGATAGGTATTCTACTTGCAGGCATGAAGCTAGCAATAGGTGCCATGCAATTTATTTTCTCATCTGGCAATCCTGAAAAGCTCCAGTCAGCTCGAGACACTTTGACGGATGCCGCACTTGGTCTTACACTACTTGCGGCAGCATGGGTTCTTTTAACATATCTTCAAGGAACTTTACCAGAAGATTGGCAAATACATTTCGTATACGATTTAAGTATTCCACTCGGGAACTAGGATTATGTTGACAAATCAGGGAAAATACAATACAATCACCCTATAGCATATAGTTATGGTAAAAGCAGTACACTATTTCATTCCACATAAAAGTAATAATCACAAACCGTTTTTCACACGGCATCCTGGGTTAACAACAATATTAATCTTTACTCTTTTTATTCAAAGTAGTATTAATATATTTTTCTCATCAAACCCTCGTATTCTAGGCTTTGCAACAAACATATATAAAGATGAAATAATTAACTTAACCAACAATGAAAGGACTAAAAACGGACTTAGAACTCTATACCATAACCCCACCCTAGATAAGGCTGCACAACTAAAAGCCCAAGACATGTTTGCAAAGGACTATTGGGCACATGTTTCCCCAGATGGAGTGGAACCTTGGCATTGGTTCGAGGTTGTTGGCTATAACTATTCTGCGGCAGGAGAAAACTTAGCACGAGATTTCGATACATCTAGTGGCGTAGTTTCTGCCTGGATGGCAAGCCCTAGTCATAGAGACAACATTCTTTATGCAAACTTTACAGAAATAGGTGTTGCTGTAGTAGACGGGAATCTAGATGGAGAAGATACTACACTTGTCGTTCAATTGTTTGGCACACCACCCCCTCAGTCAGAAGTTGTCGTCGAGCCTATCGCTAATCCTACTGCAACCCCAACGCCAACGCTAAAACCTACCAGTATTCCACCTACCGCAACCCCAACGGTTATTCGACCTACAACAATACAATCATCTCCAACGGTAGCTCCTACCAATACCCCAACTCCAACAACTACCCCATCGCCAACGCCAAGTCCAACCCCTGTTTATGCTATGAACCAGCCAACTAACAACCCAACAAAGATCTCAACACTAGGTTCTACCGACCAAAACCCACCAAAAAGTCAATTCTTTACCAACTTAGCAGTGATTGAAAACATTGCAAGTTTTAGTGCAAATCGCATATTTACTATTGTACTAATCCTTGCGTTAATGTTACTTCTTGGTTCAGAATCCGCAGTCTTATGGTACAAAGGTATTGAGCACCCCCATGCTCAACGAATAATCCACGTAGGAATACTGTTTCTCACATTGCTTGCAACACTATACGGCGCAGGAGGATCAATATTATGATAAAAAAAGGCTACATAAAAGGACATATACTACAGTACTTTTTTATACTGCTGTCTTTCGCGATGGTAATAGTTGCAATTAGTACTGACATTGAGTTTCTATACAAACTTCTAATGATTGCCCTTAGCATAACTGTATACTTTTTCTGGAGTCTTTGGCACCATTGGGAAAATCATGAATTAACACCTGAGATTGTCTTAGAATATCTTTTACTCTCGCTAATCCTTCTCTGGTTTCTCCTTAATGTAGCTAGTTAGTAGTCAATAGGGCTTCGTTGACAGTAATTCCCATACAATTTATCATTAAGTTAATGCAACAACACCTCCACGCCAAAGCAGTAGTTACCTATGGAACAATACTTACCGTAATGACAGTTGCAAGTTTTGTATTCTGGTCTAAAATTGCACAGCTATTAGTCGCACCACTGTTTGACTTTAGCTTAATAAATTTACAATTTACACTAACAGTTCTTATTAGCTTTTCTTTTATTGGCGCAGCAATCATATTACTCGCGATTCTAAGTAATGCGTGGTGGATTAGTGCCATTTTATGTTTAATAACAGCAAGCACACTTTTTATGCTTCCATTAACTCCTGGAGGCATAGTCATTTTAGGAGTTATCATATTTATTTCATTCATCTTAATATACTTTTCAATGAGACACGACCTAACACTCCACACACGCTTAGTTATATCTCACATATTTATTCCACGTCTATCACTAATGATTATTATCTTTTCGATAATCGTCTCAGGTCTTTTGTATATAACAACAACTACAAAACTGAAAAACTCTAAAGTAACCTTTCCAGGGAAATATCTCGACTCAGTAGTTAAAATAACCGAACCTTTTATGAAAGAACAAATACAGTCGCAGCAAGATGCATTAATTAACGCGATGATTGCATCTCTAGACCAACAACTCCCATATTTAGCCGATATACCCAAAGACGACAAGATTGCCCTACTTAATGGACAGCTACCTCAATCTGTTTACACAGCACTTACTAAGCAAGGATTTAGCGAAAAACAAATTCGTGATTTAGTTAACCAAATAGCTTCGCAAACAACACAAAAAACTGGCACTGATCTTACCGACTCAATACTACAACAGGTTAGAACACAGGTCGAAGACCTAATCAATAACATTTTAAACGCCAACAAGCAGTTTTTACCATGGGTGTTAACAATAACTACCTTCTTTACGCTAACCTCACTAGGCATCGTAGTAAAATACCTATCCGTAATCTTTGCTAAATCCATACTAATTCTGTTATCACTATTCGGGCTTATCCAAAAACAATCAATCAGTATGCCAGTAGAACGGTATGCAATAACAGGCACTAGTAGCAATGCAAAGAGCAACACTCCCAGCACAACCGACTAACTCACTCACAGGATATCTTCTAGTTGATAAACCTAAAGGAATTACAAGCCATGATGTGGTTTATAAAATCCGCAAGATTACTAGTGTAAAAAAAGTAGGGCACGCGGGCACTCTTGACCCACTAGCAACAGGATTACTTATTATCCTAGTTGGAAAAGGTGCAACAAAACAAAGTAACAAGCTTATTGGACTAGACAAAAGTTACAAAATAGACATGGACTTTGGGTATCAGACAGATTCACTTGACAGTGATGGGGAAATTGTCCAACAACTGGAAGTTAACAGTCCCAAACTTCTCAAGTTAAACGCTGATGATATCGAAAAAGCAATCAGTAGTTTCCAAAAAACATATGCACAGACGGTCCCTTTGTTTAGTGCGGTAAAAATCGATGGCAAAAAAATGTATCACTTAGGGTATAAAGCACGGCGCACGAACGAAGAGACAAGCGTCACCTTACCCACCCGAACAGTCACAATTTATAAAATAGCAAATATTAAAATAGAAAAAGAACTAGAGACATACCCACACGCTAGCTTTACCGCTCAGGTTAGCAGCGGAACATATACTAGATCTTTAGTTCGAGATATCGGAGAAACCTTAGGCGTTCCAACAACCCAAACAGCACTTAGGCGATTAAGCGTTGGTCCATTTTCTATAAATGAAAGTATTCCGCTAGATGAAGTATCGAAAAATGATATAATCCCTGTTGAACACTTGATGGAACGTCTTAACGGTTATGGCGCTATCGTCTAGGGGACTAGGACACCAGGTTCTCATCCTGGAAACCCGGGTTCGAATCCCGGTAGCGCTACCAACTTATGGTATAAATAAAAGATGGATGAAGAATTAATTGCAAAATACTTACATAAAGATCTGCTCCGACTAGCTATTACTATTGTGATAAATTCAGCTATATTAGCGTCCTTTTACTTTAAACTCTGGCCTTTTCAATAGACCTTTTGAACATCTATTAATTCAGCGACCGTAATATATCGATTATTAGCAAATCCAGGTGGAATACAGGTCATAAGGGTTAACATCTTCTTGCTAGCAGGTTGGTTTGTTATAAAAACGTCACTTGGGCTAACAACACCAGTTTGCATTACTTGATACTCGTATCGAGTACCATCAACACGTATATATACAACATCACCAACCTTAACTTTAGGCAAGTTGGTGAATATTGATTCATAATCACTCCCCGCCCAAATAGGAAGCTTCGAGTGCCCAAATATAAAAGTATTACCATATTGGCCAGGATAAGCAGACTTTTGCAAATGGGCTAAAGCACGAGTAAGTACCGTATCGTAAATACGCTCACTGGTTCCATCTACGTCTAGCTCTACTTTGGCATTCTGAATTCCTAATCTTGGAAGATCCAAATAAACCCCTCCTGCAGGCTTAGTCCCAGTCGTACTTTCACCAAGAACCCTATCCCTTTTAATATCAAGGAAGGAATCTTCCCCGTCAGAGGTGCTTGGGTTTTTAGCTATTTCGGTAGGAGTGGTTGCACTACCATCGACTGTTTTCTTACTGTCTTTCTCAGAAAGTAAACTCGCAAATCCCCCATTTTCAGGACCTTGCACTTTAGAATTAGCGGTATCAAATACTGAAGTGTCGCTAAACGTAGGCAGCGTAGCCCCCCAAACCACATAAGTCCATCCAAGATATGAAAACCCTAGCAAGCCAAATGCAATAAGCAAAACTCCGACTAATTTTTTTATGTGAAATGTTGACTCGACCATTATTTCTCCACCTTATCCTGTGGGTACAAATCCTTCTGTTGGGCTTGGCTCGCCTCTTTAACCTTTTTAAGAACCATCATTTTAATACGACGCTTTTTGTTCCAAATGATAAGTGAACGAATACCAATAAACGCAATTCCACCAATAAATAGTACTACCCCACTGGCAAGAACTATCTGCCATAACTCAGAGGCTTTTTCCATCGTTAAATTAATACGAATTGGTTTCTCTCCTGTCTCAAAAGGCTTAGATTTAGCGTCATAATAACCTGTAGATCTTGCACGCACATAGTATCTCCCTGGAGGAACAATAAATAAGTATTCTCCCGCGACATCCAGTTTCTGCGGATTTCTTTGGTTCCCATAGTCCTTACCCGACCATTTTACCCATTTGCCATCCTGATCAACATACAGATAAACATCTGCATCTTTAATAGCATCTCCTGTCTGCGCATCACTTAACGTTCCAGAAATCTGAATTGTAGCCTTAGGCAAGTCCTCCTGAGCATATACTCTCATATTAGAAGAGCCAAAAGCATCAATATTAAATAACGATGAGAATAATTTCATTATTACAAACGCAGACGCCGCCAACGTTAGTCCAATGATTGCCCATGTGATAGTAAGTCTTCCTTTTTCCATCTTGTTGGGATCGTCTTGCGCAGTCATAATCATATAGCCCCCGATTATTATAAATATAACTGCTAAGATACCACCAACCACTATTACCATCTCTAATACATAACCAGTCAAAGTTGCCGCTTCTTGTAAGGCACATTTTGGAACCAATAATGGATTATCTATTGCATCACAATTAAAAGTTGTCTCGCTCCCAGGACCAGGAAGACAGCACTTATAAGGGTCAATTGGACGAGAACATGAAGCGTTTACGTCAGCGGCTTCACCAGTGTACGCGTTGTCTTGGGTATAATCCACCCAGTCTGGTGGAGTGCATGTCATTTTGCACGATCCACCGACACTACTACAAGTAGATTTTGGTATACAGCACCTCAGTAAAGAGCTACAACCATCGGACCCCATGCCATCATCATGGTATATATTCTCATTACATGTAGGCGCGCAATGCCCCCCAAGTTTTTGTTCACATTCCGAGGCAGACGCACTTTGAGTAGGAATAATAAAGAACGCCACAAAGAATAAGACAATCACAATGAAACCGACTAAATATTGCCTACTAATACGATGTATCATTCTATATTAATCTTAACCTATCACTAATAACTGGTCAATTTAATTTTTAGCTCTATTGACGTTAAAACCCTTAATTGCTATGCTTTATGTATGCGCAGACTAATATCTATTGTACTCACAATTGTAGTCGTCCCATTACTTTTGAGTGCCAAAGTTTATGCAGCAAACGCGCAATTAACCCTTAGCCCAACAAGTCAAACAGTAAACGTAACCGAAATCTTTTCTGTAAAAATAATGCTTAACACCGATGGCGCAGCTATCAATAGAGTACTTGCGAAAATAACCTACCCATCAAATCTTATGAGTGTACAAAGCCTTGACACTACAAATAGCTTTATTGACTTATGGTATCAAAACAACATAACAACACCTGGAGAGTTAACCCTAGAAGGGGGCGTAAGCGGCGGCGGTATTAACGGGAGTAACCTAGAGATGGCAACAATAAACTTTGAAGCAAACGCCGCGGGAGATGCAACGCTTGCTATATCTGAGACATCAGAGGTCATACAAGTATCTGATGGGGCTAATATCTTAACTAGCTATAATTCTGCTGCAGTTACAATAAACGAGCTACCACCAACACCAACATATACCCCAACTCCAACACCAACATATATAGCTCCACCAACAAGCACTCCAATAGGTCAACCCTCACCGACCCCAACACCAACACAAGACTTAACTCCAACACCTAGTAATCTACCAGTTTCTGGTATAACAACCCCAACACTTTTAGTTGCAATTGCAGGTCTACTTACTCTAATAGTTGGGTTTATTCTAGTAAAGAAAACCTAGTATAATTCAACCAATGAAGCAGACACGATTATCACATAAGGGGTTTCGCCGCATCATTTTAGCTACTGCTGCTTTGATAATCATTATTACTATTGCAATCTCATACTACCTCATAGGTTATAAAGCCCAGCAACCTATCACGACTGGATTACCCACACCTAAGCCTACAGCTACCCCTACTCCCGTTTACATGCCGTTTCTTAAAAAACCTGCAAATTACGTAGGTAAAATCGTAGAAATTAAAAACCCAACAGAAATTGTCATTCTGCGAGATGACGAAAGTAAACTTATACTAAACTTAAAGCCTAACATACCAATTTATGTAGTTGACAACACAAGCCCACCGTACCCAAAGGTTGAAACATATGACCAATCGATCTTGAAACTAGGAGATACTATCTCCATATACACACAAGACAACTCTATTGTAGCAATTTTCCTATTCAATGAATGAGGATACGCTTAAAAGTGCAATTCTAAATACACTGCTGTATCATTCGATCTTTAAGTATCCACTTACACTAAAAGAGGTCCACAAATATCTAATCGGAGCCGTTGCTAGTATTGATACCGTCAAAAGTACCATTTTAGAGTTACCCAACATTACTTTAAGCAAAAATAGGTACTACGTAAATGGATTTGATTATGATTACAAACAAGAATATACAGTAAAAGCTTGGCATGCAATTAATAAAACGTTCTCGGTTTTAAAAAAACTCCCACTAGTAAATTCATACCTGCAACTTCTAGCTATATCGGGAAGTACAGCCGCTTTAGCTTTCAAACCAGGTAGCGATGTAGATTTGTTCATAATAAGTAAACCTAAAAAGAAATGGACTGCGAGAGCAATAACTTTAATTAACCTAAGACTTAAAGGATTACATGTCGATTTAAAAAACACAGAAGAAGAAAACGAGGGCAAGCTATGTGCAAATCTATTTTTAGACGGAAGCAACTTAGAAATACCACATGACAAGCAAGATCTTTATACGGCAATGGAGATTGCACACCTAAAAGTCTTAGTCAACAAAAACAACACATTCCAACATTTTTTAAATAAAAACAAGTGGATAAAAAAATATCTACCAAACTTTTACCAATTAGCTACTAGAGAGTGGCAAATTGATAAATTCCAACAACACTTGATAAACAAAGAAATAGCCTCCCAGCAAGACGTTATAGATAAGTTATTTAAAACACTGCAAAATGTATGGTTTAAATCACACATACAAACGCCTACTACATTAGAAAATACATGGATTATAGACCACAGGCGTGCAGTCTTGGATAAATACGAGAAACTACATTAGAAACCCATTCCTCCACCCATACCAGGAGCTGCTGGCGGTTCAGGCTTATCTTCTTTTACTTCAGCAATCAAAGCATCTGTCGTTAAGATACTTACTGCAACCGATGTAGCATTTTGAATTGCACTCCTAGTTACTTTGACAGGGTCTATAATTCCACGCTCAAACATCGAGCCAAATTCTCCTGTTACAACATTCATTCCATAATCGACTTCGCCTTTCTCATCAATCTCCTTTAGAACCCAACCTGCATCGTACCCAGCATTGGTCATTAAGCACCTAAGCGGTTCTTCTACAGCTTTATGCACTATCTTATAAGCAACGCCATCTTCATCATCAAAGTGACTTTCAAGAACTCGCCTTGCATTAACAAGCGCCACCGCGCCACCTGGGATTATTCCTTCCTCAATTGCAGCTTTTGTAGCAGAAACCGCATCTTCTACGCGATGTTTCTTTTCTTTCATCTCAGCTTCTGTTGCTGCACCTACACCAAGAACTGCTACCCCACCACTTAATTTCGCAAGTCTCTCTTCAAGTTTCTCACGATCATAATCAGAGTCGGTCTGCGCGATCTGTTGCTTTATCTGCTCAATTCTTGCTTTAATGGCATCTTCAGAACCCTTACCGCCGACTATCGTAGTTTCATCTTTAGTTGAAATCACTCTATCCGCCTCGCCTAAATCTGTTATCTGCACATTTTCTAGCTTCATTCCTTTTTCTTCAGAAATCACAGTCCCTCCAGTTAAAACAGCAATATCCTCAAGCATCGCTTTTCTTCTATCACCAAAGCCTGGGGCTTTCACAGCAACCATATTAAATGTCCCACGTAGTTTGTTAACAACTAATGTTGCTAAAGCTTCACCATCCACGTCTTCAGCAATAATTACGAAGTTTTTGGTTTGCTTAACAATATTTTCAAGTGCTGGTAACAAATCATTCATAGACGAAATCTTTTGGTCAGTAATTAAGATTTTTGGCGATTCAATAATTGCCTCCATTCGGCTTGAGTCCGTCACAAAGTAAGGAGATATGTAGCCTTTGTCAAACACCATTCCCTCACGGTAATCTACCTCAAACCCAAACCCTTTAGACTCTTCAACAGTTACAACCCCCTCATCTCCGACTTTTTCCAACGCCTCGGCGATTAAGTTCCCAATCTCACTATCAGCAGCAGAAATTGTAGCAACTTGAGCCTTTTCTTCTTTTGAAGAAACATCTCTTTTGAACTTTTGAAGCTCTTCTACTACAAGCTGCATAGCATTTTCTAACCCTTTTCTTAGCATCATTGGATTAACGCCAGCTGCAATATTCTTCATCCCTTCGTTAACCATTGCTTGAGCAATAACTGTAGCAGTTGTAGTTCCATCACCTGCAGAATCGTTGGTCTTGCTTGCTGCCTCACGAACCAACTGTGCTCCAATATTTTCGAAAGGATCTTTTAATTCAATCTCTTTTGCAACAGTGACACCATCATGTGTTACTGTCGGAGAACCGAAGCTTGCTTGAATAGCAACGTTTCGCCCCTTAGGACCAAGGGTGGTTTTTACAGCATTTGCTAACTGGTCAACGCCAGCTTTTAGTTTCTTTCTAGCTTCTTCACTGTATATTATTTCTTTTGCTGCCATAATACTATTCAATAACTGCTAATATGTCTTTTTGACGAATTACTAACAACTCTTCACCATCGACCTCAATTTCACTTGGACTATATTTTGTAAACATTACTTTTTGCCCAACCTTTACTTCCATTGGAAGCCGCTGTCCATTTTCAGATAGTTCACCAGGTCCAACAGCTATTACCTCGCCTTTTTCCGGTTTTTCCTTACCGGCTGTGTCTGGAATAATAATACCTGATTGAGTCTTTGACTCCTTTGGCTCAGGCTTAACAATGACCCTATCTCCTAGTGGTTTAATGTCATCAATCTTAGCCATTGCAGTTAGTATTATATGGATAAGCGCGGATATGTCAAGAGCATTTATGCCTTAACTACGCCCTATTCCAGGTTGTTGTCTAATACTAACTGAACAGTGTTTGCTGCGCCACCTAAAGCTTTTTCTATATCTCCCTCCGCCACAATTGAGTCAACCATATCACTAAGTGCAGCTTTGATTGGATCGTTAAGGTTAGAATTTTTTACACCGTCAGTGAAAAACCAAGTAGTATAAATTTCGCCCTGCTGCACGTATGGCAAAGTGTAAACATCTGCGTTTAGTGCAGTTGCCAGGTCTCTTCTAGAGAATGGTTCGCCAAATGCACGGATATTTCTTGCGATCGAATACATTGATGTTAACTGTTCCCTTTCACTAAGCCACTTTAAAAACTTCCAAGCTTCTGTTGGATTCGAAGCTGTTTTTGATACCGTTTCAATCCAGTAATTAGCCCAAGCAACCTTGTTTTGGCTAGCACCTGGCAGCTGAGGGACTGGGGCAACTCCTATACTAAAGTTAGGCTGCTTACTTAACACTTCTAAAATCCTATGGCTAGGCAAGAAAACCATTGCAACCCGCCCCGCAGCAAACTCGTCTGTACTGTTTCCCCAATTCGGATCCCAACTTTGCTCTGTAGTGCCAAACAAAGAATAAAAGCGCAAGGCCTCAACGCCTAAGTTACCACCAATTGGCGATATCGATTTGTGAAAAGCGACTTTTCCGTCTTTGTCTACAAACTGCACGCCGTTTTGTGCCATCATCATACCTATAATGTCTTCAAAATATTCGATATTCTTCGCATAGCCTAAGGCTGCGCCAGCTTGAGCAATTTGCCCTTGAGCATCACGAGTCGTTAAAATACTTGCATCATTTCTAAACTCTTCCCAATTTGTCGGTGGGCTATCAATACCAGCTTGAGCAAATAGGTCTTTGTTGTATACAAGAGCTAGCCCTTCAACCATTAAAGGAATACCGTAATAGACATCATCGTGTTTCGCAAAGACTGCGTTTACAGGGTAAAACGTCTTTTCATAGTCAGCAGTGGTCATAACAGAACTTGGGATTGGTGCTAGTTTAGAGTACATAGTCGGCAACCAAGTTGAGTGAACTCGAACAATGTCAGGTCCTCCTTCAATACCTAGTCGACTACTTAGTCTATCTATATAGTCTCTTGGATCCCGCTGCTCATACTCTATTGTGACGTTAGGGTGTTCCTCTTGATATTTGTTCAGAAGAGGCTGAATAACTTCACGAGGCTCCCACAGCCCCCAATACTTAAGGGTCACCGCATCGGGTTCTCTTTTAAAAAAAGGTAGTCGTTGAATAAGATCTGAGCGGGCGTCCGGAAACAGCAACCAAGCAGCTAATCCCAAAAGAATTAGTC
Source organism: bacterium (assembly GCA_027002475.1). Taxonomy (GTDB): domain Bacteria; phylum Patescibacteriota; class 4484-211; order 4484-211; genus JALWZS01. Next base: position 17,186 of record JALWZS010000010.1, read on the forward strand.
CTATGGCTACAAAAATTATAGCTTTTCTCATGCCCAAATAGTAACACCTCTTATTAGAAGCGGTCAATGTAACCTGCAAATACGCAAATACAACATCGGCGTGATATCCTATGACTAGTGACTATAGACACTACAACACTAATTATCGGGTTCTTTATGGCCTTCGCGATATCCTATGCGCTAACCCCCCTAGTTAGATCGCTTGCTATTAAATTAGGGTACATTGACGATCCTAAACGAAACCACCCAGCAATCCTTCACACCAAACCAATTCCTAGAGCAGGTGGGGTTGCTATGTACATAGCGTTTGTGGTCGTCGCGTTACTGATGGGAATAAAAGATGGTTTGTTAATTAGCATCATAGTCGCTGCAGGGATTAACGTGTTTATTGGCACGCTTGACGACAAATACGATCTTTCACCAGTCTTACGTTTAGTTATGCAAGCGGTTTCTGCCTTGATAGTTGTTATTGCCGGCATCCAAATATACATGACAAACCCAATTACTGGTGGGGTTTTGTTATTTAACGAACTTCCAATAAACATACCAATACTTAACACACAAATTAGCCTTATTGGTGGAATACTATTTATTTTATGGGCGATATTTTTAATGAACGCAACCAACTGGACTAAAGGAGTAAGCCAACTCCCCGGAGTAGCGGTTATTGCCTTTATAACCCTTGCTGCCGTTGCAGTTAAATACCAAGCTGGCAATCCATATCAGTTTCAAACAGCAATACTGTCGGTAATAATGGCTGGTGCAGTACTTGCGTTTATGCCATTTAACTTCCCACCAGAGAAGATGTTTCCTGGGTTTGGCATGAGTACGTTTGTTGGATTTATGCTTGCAACTTTGTCGGTACTGTCTGGTGGTAAACTAGCAACCCTCTTAATTGTTTACGCTATCCCAGTCTTAGACGCACTGTATGTTGGTGTTAAACGAATTTTAAGCGGCAAGAACCCATTGATACACGACAAAAGTCATCTATACCATAGGTTACTTCAAAAAGGACTAACTAAACAAAAAATAATACTCCTATATCTCATAGTTGCAGCAATCCTATCAATAGTAGTTCTCGTTATACCTACTATTACAAAATCATTATTGCTATTTAGCTTAATAATTATGATACTTATCCTAAGAAGGGCAATATGAATCAAATGAAAAATACAATTTTCTATTCCTTGGGCTTCAATTTACTTAGTGCCTTCACCATAGGATCATAGCCAAACTCCTTAGACCTATCTAGTTGATGTTTTTTAAGCTGAGCAGCGTATGCCTCACGGCTGAATTCACTCGGGCGTTTTGCTTGAGCCAACCTACGCTTCGCCTTTCCTAACGCTACTTGTAGCTTACGCTGTTTAGCCAGCTTCTCTTCATCATCTCCAGGATCACCAAGCCTCTCGAGTGCAGCTTGAACTTTTTCAACGTTTCTTTGCGCAAGCTGCATCCTTCTTTGACGCCTATCAGCATGTTCTCTCTCTTTGTTTGCAGCAATAGTCTGTACGTGTTGATGTAAAGCTGTCCCAAATTCTTTGTACGACATATCACTTAAGCTCTTTGGCTTCCCATCCGCCCCCATTACATATTGAGACAGATCCGCAAACGTCCCAATCGCTTGCCCAGTAGCTGGGTCAATAATTTCATCTGAACTACTCGCGTTTTCATACAGTGCTTGAAGCTGCGGCTGTTCCCACTTCCTGTATAGACCACTCGACACTAGTTCTTTATGAGATTCTTTATAAGCCGTAGTTCTGGAAGCTTTCTTTCCGTCATCAGCTGCCTTTCTAGCCTTTTTGAAGCTACGTTGAATAGCAGGTACACCAGTTATATTTTTTATGTTCCTTTTACCCTTGGCCAACAGACCTGGAGCTTCTCCATGTTCTTCTTTATATTTAGCTTCCCATTCTTCGTTAGCAGCTTGCTTGTCAGCCCAACGTGCAGGAAGATTCTTGGCCTTTCCTAGTGCCCCACTTATTCCTCCAGCAACAGCACCTGCCGACATACCGCCTAGCGCAGCACCGACACCACCAGCACCCATAGCCGATGCAACCGAAGCCAACATTCCTTTAGGCGTATCAACCGCCATCTTTATTGCAGCTAGACCCACGAGGACCAAAGCTACGGTGCCACCAAACCCTGAGCCGTTCCCACTAACGGTTATAAATATTAAGCCTACAGCAAGTAAAGCAGCCACGGCTGTTTGAATGAAACTCACTTTCAGCAGAATGTTTAGCCACTGCTCCCTAAGCCCTGGGAACCATGGGGTTGCAGATAGCAAGAAAACAAATGGCGCTGCAATTAACAGTAGCCATATTATTACTAACCTAATAAGAAACAAAATAATTAAAATTGCTGCTTGAATCACCATAATCAAAGCTACTGATATAGCAAGCCCTATAACACCAATCAGACCAGTACCACCAGTGCCAAACACAAACGAAACAAGCCCCGCTGTTAAGTTGGCTAATGCACCAGCAAACACAGCCATGAAACCACCACCTGCTGCTCCAAGTATACCGGCGCCCCCCTTAACGGCATCACTCGCCGAGTTCTGTAATACAGTCTTGATTACTCCCGCAGTAAAATCAAATATCGTGGCTGTAGCAAAGTTATTTAAGTCAAGTATCGCCTGAACTATTAATATACTAAAGTTCGCGTAAACCAATGCTAGTAAAAGCGCTGGCAACACCACACGTACATGCCATTTTTCAGGCTGGTAGCGCAGTATCGTCATAATTGCCATAACTATAAAAATAAAGATAAATAACATATTTACGATATTTCTAGACATGTTAAACAACGTAATTACCGCTTGATTCCTAGTTAGTGGAGCAACTTGCAAACCATAGTCCTGTAAAAGCTCAAAAAAGGCATCTATCTTACTTACAAAAAACTGGCTTGCGCTACATCCCATGTACGCTAAACCAGCTTGAATTTCTTCCTTTATACTAAATCCAATACTCTCGCTTTTGACTTTCTCTGCTATCTTTGCGCAGTTATAGTAAAGACGCATTTCTACAGGGATGCCGCTCCTTGGGGCTCCTGTATCGCTTATACCTATCTCCTTCTCAGCAATGCGTTCCTCGTTATCTACAGTGGCCACCATTTTTATTTTGTAATGCTTAGTCCTAATGAACGGACTTGTACCATTTTCACAGCCTTCTTTAATTTCTTTCATTGCAACTGCACCGGCACCCAATTGAACTTGAGCATCCATTAAACATAAACTGGTTAGATCTGTAGCGTTAGGGATAGGCGTTCGGACATAAACCCTGCCAGTAAACCCATCATCCTTCCTTAAGGTTCCAGAGCCACGATACAGACCATTGATGCTGTGAATATTATTTGGATTCACATCGTACTCAACCGTACAATCGTTACAGCTACGATCAAACCACCATTTGACATTTTCCTTTATTTCAATGCTTACATCAACTCCGTTTAACTGGTCATAGTCCATAAGGTTTACCTCAATAGGCTCTGACAATGCATTTGCTGCAACTACTTGAGGGTTAATTAGATTTGAAATTTTATTAATGATTGCAAGGTTATATTTATCAGGGAGTTTACGAGGCTGGTCAGCGGTTATTTGGTATGCATCACCGCATATATATCCACTTAGGTTATCGCATGCCAAAATTAAAGCATTGTTGATACCATCATTTATAGTAATCCAAGGGAATTTAGGTGTATGAGGATATGAAGCAGAGTTAGCTCCTACTAAGAAACTCTTTGAATAACTGCCGTTATCAACTACAAGCAAATATTGTAAATCTTCATATTGTGCACTTACGCTAGGGACCAAGTCGCTTGCTGGGATGTACACTTCACCTGCGTCATTGAACGAATATCTGTTACTTTCCGCAATCATAGTATTGGCATTGTCCGTAGTATAGACCCGTACAGTCCCTGAAAATGGGAGCCCATTGCTATCCTTCATCCATGCATATATACCGCTAGTATGACCTCCTGTCACTGCTATATCCTGATAACTGAAACCCGAACTACTAATGCTTGCTTGCTGTGCAGTTATGACTTTAATATCTTTTCGTATCGGTCCATTCACTGTAGATATCACGCCTGAGTCTGTAAAGCCAGAAGAGTATTTTTGAAGGTTCGGTTCCGTTTCGTCAAACCTCACCTGAATCCGAGCCGCATGTGGTCGATCATAACAATGAACATTAATGTCATACATTTCTTTTATCATATAAACCCCACGAATAGCCTGAACTATCGGATTGGCATTAGGCAATTGCTGATCTGGTTTAATAGACTTCTCTTGTTGTGAGAGCGTAGGATCAGGTGCATAAAGATCCTCCCTTACACCCGGGTCCCCACAGCCCATAACATTTTTTGCGCGCAGCTTAGGTATCGGTAATATACCTCCACTTCCTCCCTTGTCTCTATTTAGGCTCGTCAGCAACAAGCCTCTATCTTCTGTAATTAGCCCCCACATTATGTTAGTATAGTAGTTTACATACACATTAAATGAATAAGGTAGTCTGCCTCGCCAGGTTACATCCCCAGGAGTTAGCCCTACATAATTAACCGCTAGTTGAGTAATAGCACTTGCATTAGTATGTAAACTAGACTCACCATCCCAGTCCTTGTAAGAAGGACTTTTAGCTTCTTTACGCCAAACAATCATTACATAGTCTCCCCTTGGAGCATATGCAGTGAATGTATAAGTACTAGTATCGGTTTTCTCTTGATCTCTTGCAAGTCTACCTCGTATTATAGGACCGTACGTGCGCCGGACCTTACTATGAGGCCCGGATTCATAGTATTCAGACACTCTAATAGCATAAAGTTCATAGTTAGCACCAGTCACTTCAGGAACCTCTATATTTACCTTAATAGTACTGGCTGGCATTAGCGGGAAAGTATTTATGTTGTTCTCAATATCCAGCTCTTTGCGGTTTGTTACAAAAACATGTTCTAACGAAATTTCTTCATACCCCGAAGCAGTTTCAATCTGCGAATATAGCGGATATATGGAGCCTGTCGTAGCAGTCTCGGGAGTTAGATACTCAGCGGCATATGAAAATACATCCTGAATTTTATCGTCAGGTCGCGGCATGTAAAATGGGCGAGCCTTAAATTCATCGGTGGATTTACACGGGTTTGTATCAGTTCCTCCAAAATTATTTCTTTTAGGTCCTGTACCATCCGTACAATCAACTCGGTCAATTTCATTAGTCGTTGGGTTCAGCGTAAACGGAAAATAAACGCCAAATGTGTCCCCCTCAATTAGTCCTTGAACCTGAAACGTACCATCAGCTCTAATTTGCGTTCTTACAGCCCTGTCGCCAAAAATCCAAGTATTAGAACCAGCAACTGCGTTATCTTTCCACTTATCAAAGGAAATAACATATACAGGCAAACCAGCCATAGCAGCGTATGCTTCACTGGGGTCGTACCCACTACCAACAAAAGCAGGAATAAACCTGCCTGTAAAAACGCTAGAAGGTAGTACCTTCCCTGCAGCATTAGTTGTAGCAGGGTTCGAGGTAGTGAAAACAATACCTATCATTAATATTGCAAACACTACCCCTACCTGCATTAATAGCAGTAATCGCCTCATATACTTTTCAATATCCCGTAGACACCTAGCTTGCAGTTATATTTACATTCAACAAGCCAAGTACTAGCTTCCATATCACATAAGCCGACGCTACAATAATCAAGCCAATAACACCGTTTGTTATTGTCTTTCGGCCACCTTCAGCTTTATCCGCATCGTCTTGAGCAGTTAGATACTGAAAGCCACCAATTAGAATCATGACAAGTGCCGCAATAGCACCTAGAATAATTGCCCATGTAATAAAGAAGCTTAACAGATCACCTATGGTACCAGTAAATCCACTCTCAGGAGGAGATACTTCACCTATTAGGTCGTTAGTATTCGCAGCATATACGTTCAAGTTCGACTCACCTCCTTCGTAGATTTGATTCTTATGTTAAACATATACACGTTATTAACTAAGTAAATCACGTTGCCGAAGTGGTGTCAAGCATTTTTATAACAATAACATGCGCCTTGATATATCCACCATCGACATGGCATTTTGTAATTGTCTATGTATAATATTCACATGAAATCAGTTGGTACCACAACTGCCTACACCCTGATAATAGCGCTCTCTATATTTGCCATCTTTACTGCTAGCACTCTTGCGATTTACTTAGTCCAGCCAGACGCTACAAGCATCAACCAACTACTCAAATTGATGTCAGCACTCAATTACGGAATATTTTTCTCGCCCCTTGGTATCATCGTAGGTTATTTAGTAGCGGGGAAATTAATAAACGCATTTAACAGCAAAAGGCAAGATTCAGTTGTCGATATCGTTGAGTAGTTGCCGCATGTGCTCTAACTTCTCTTGATCATGCTTGTCTTTATTTTCCTTAATATATTGTAGGATTGCCTCTTTTTCCTTTTTGAGAAGCTCTTCATAATTTTGATGAATAGTGATTAACTTATCCTCAATACTAGCCCATTTCAACCAACCTTCAAGCACATGCAAGCCGTCCACAAACTTATCAATTTCCATAGGATCCTTAGATCCCACAACCTCACGAAGCTTAGAATACAACTCTTCTTTGGCAGAACCTGCAATTGGTAAACTATCTATGATTTTTCTTACAGAATTGAAATCGTACTGCACAAATATATTCTACCTTAGAGACGATCAATACACTAGCGTTTTTCTCGCTTTTGCCCACTAAGTAACATCATCAAAAACATTATCATCGAAAACAGTCCACCACCAGCCTTTTCTTTTATTTGCCTTAGATCATCTTCTGTGATAGATCGACCTCCCGACAATTCAGTAAAACGAGACAAGAAAGTCATCGCCTCCGCATCTGTCATGTCACTCAATCCACTAACCTCTTCAGCTGCTTCTATCATCTTATTGCGCAGATTTCTCTTTGAAGGTGCATCCACGCTCCCAGTTTCCGTCAACTTTTTATGAACGTGAGATACAGCTGCTTCAACTTCCTGTGCCTTATGTAAGGTATTTGTCATCCGAAGCGCTCGGTCAAGAAAGTCATCTCCGTAAATATTGGCTATCTCCTCTTCAATAAATGCCCGGTGAATACCCATTGCCTCTGCTTCAGCTCGATACCCATCGCTGCTTTTCAGGTGTTCCCACTTTTGCCTTCTTAATTTTGCCAAAGCGGACTCTTGGGCATCCAGTATCTCAGACAAATTATTACCTATCTCTTCTCTTGACTGCAAAACCTTCGCCAATATTAAGGCAACACGCTGCTCTACAGGAGGAGGCGGGCCTTGATGAAGTGCTTGTAATTCGTTATCAAGATCAAGCACCAAAGCCATATTTTCTTTCTTCATTGCATCCCTTTCGAGTTCCAGTTGCTTTATAGTCACAGGATCTATCAAGCTGTCAATCCTGGCATTGATAGCTTGTAGTAACCTATCAGCCTCGCCCCTCCCTACGTCAGCGCCATTGCGTATTTCCCTGACCACCGCCAGAGTTTCGAGCGCTGCACCTCTCAGCTTGACCGCATCATGATATTCTTGAGGTAACTGAGCTGTTACATCTTCATTTTCAACCGTTTCTGTAATAGTCAAGCGCACTTTCGTATCTTCAACCTTTTGTAGGTACTCTTCTTCAGCCTTTGCGTACGGCTTGATTTCTTCTGCCAAAAAGTCCAATAACTTTTCACGCCCCTCTAATGTCGTCCTTGAGACTGCTTCCAGCTCAGCATACTGCGCTATGCGCTTCTTTAACTCTTTGTATTCATCAGTATCCGGCTCTAATCTACCAAGCTCCCGTTCTGCCTCTTCTCGACGCGCAGAGATGTATTTTTTAACCCTAGCAGCCTTCTTTTTAGGAACATCCACCATCATGGAGTGCAAATCTTCGTAGCGTTTATGCTTCATAGCAAGTACGGGATCCTCTTCTTCTATATGTTTTGCTACTTCTTTCTCACCAGGCTCTATGGTTCTAGTTTCGGTTGTCGTTTTACCCCTCTCTAGAAACTCCCTATACTCTTCGTGATAGCGTGCAATGATTTTGTTAGCTTCTGCCAAGTCCCGCTGCGCAGCCTGTTGGGCAGCTTTTACCACCTTATCTTGCTCAGCCGCAGGAGCATTCCGAAAAGCTTCGTATGAATCAATGATGTGTACAACATCACTTACAGTGCCATCTGCACCCTCTTCAGGAACTGTATATCTAAGCGCTCCAGAGAGATCGTACGCTTCACTCCTTCTGTTTCTTATCTGCTCGTCAATCTCTTTACCAAGAAGTAAGTCTTGTTGTTCAGATATTATACGCTCAACACTGTCCACCGTTCTGGCATCAACCTCCGTAGAATCAAGAGAACCACGCTCAACCCTAGCCTTATTCCACCAAGCCCGAAGCCTACGCTTTCCCTTATCAACTAATGCAGTAGCCCCAGTGCTCGAGATGGCGCGCTCCATCTCCTCATCGAACACAGCCTTTGCTACTTCACGCCGTATTGCACTAACTCCGCCAGCTTCAACAAGCGCCCTTAGTCCAACCTCGATGTTTCCCAGCGCCGAATCTTGAATAGACAAAGCCTCAACCCTAACTTCTTGCTCGGTCATATACTCTCCTTCCGGGGGCGTCGGCGGACGATCCCCTAACTCCTGTACTGCATAATCCCTACCATGTTCACGCATTAAGTACTCAAATTCTTGGCGCCAAAATGAGGGACTCTGAGCAAATAGCATTGTTTGAGCATATTTCCTTCGCTGTTTAGCTCGTTCTCGCTTTTTAGCAATAACCTCCTGCTCAAGATCTGCCATCCTCACGTCCTCTTGAATTGCAGCCATGGCTTCCTCTTCAGACTGTAATCTGTAGTATTGCTCTAGACCCGAAACAATTTCGTGAACAGCAATATCAGAGGCGTGTGACCTATCACCAGATTCAGGGTCGGCAATCTCCTTGAGCAACTCAATACGATCCTCAAGCGACATGTCGGCAATCTTTTCAATTGCCTTTGCTGCATCATAAACATCAGTCAGCTCATCTTCTGTTTCCCGTATCTTTTTCTGTTGTTCGTGCCCACCGAATCCAAGCTTAATGCGTTTACTAATCCTTTGCCAGGCATTTCTTGTAAGCTTATCTGGGTTTTTCCCAACAGCTATTCCTTGCTGTTCAACTCGAGCATATTGTTCCCCTTCCAATTTTTTCCCTTTGTTATATGCCCTTCGTGCAGCATCAGCAGCTAGCACTACAGCAGGAACACCACCTGCAAGAGTAGTACCAAGCGCAGACGCACCAAGCTCAGCAGCAATCACAGCCCCAGTCGGTGCGCTAATACCACTAATAATAGCCTCAGCTTCAGAAGACATACCGCCTACAGCCTGTCGAATTTTATCGATTGGTCGCTCGTTTGAATCCGCCATGTTTAAACAGTACCGCAACGAAAGAACCATGTCAACCAATAACCCCATAGCCTTGACTATCACATAAAAATGTGCTATCATTAGCACCATAACGAAAGGAGACAATTCCCCTTCGTTGTGCTCATTAACAAGTGACCTTTCAGCTTTAGAATCTCCTTTAATTGCCCACCAGGAGGTGTGCTAAATACGGATCATATCTTGGTCTTTATTTAGCACGTCTCCTGGCTTGGACCGGCTAGGAATAATTTTTTTCAACTTAACCAACATTTTAGCCCGTTCCGGGCAAAGGAGATAAAAATGCAAATCCTCGGGTATATCATGTTATCCATTGCGCTAGGGATCGTTGTTTACGGGTTCCTCTGGTCGAAAGATTGGATGACAGGCACGGCGTCTAAAGCCCTCATCCTGCTTGTCATCACTGGAGCTCTGTTTGCGTTTACCCCGATCGGGGAAACGCTGAACCAAACCCTGGGACTGCTGAACACCGGGCTCGAGAAGGGGCAGGCCGCCCTTGAGGCGGTCCCTGTCCCCACGCCTGCCCCTTCTCGAGCCCGGTGTTCAGCAGTCCCAGGG
>JALWZS010000011.1 GCA_027002475.1 bacterium
AGATTCTATAGATTAATACTAACGAAAGATAATAATGTATGCAAACTTCTCTACGATGTTCAAAAACCGTTTCTTGGTTTGGGTTTAAATGCGTAGGTTTTTATAATAATGACGTGATGGTTTTAGAACTACTCCTTCTTGTTATACAATCTTTGGGTTACTAGGAAACGCGCGTGATTGATTACCTATCGATAATTAACAAGTACATAGCCACTGCATCCGAAACTTATAAATATTATTTTGTACACGCGACGCTTGTAACAAAAAAGGCTTTAACAATTGCTAATAATATGGGCTTGTCTGATGAGCAGAAGGGGTTTATAGAAGAAGCTGCTATGTTACATGATATTGGTATTGTGGAAACGCATATGCCACTGATTGGTTGTTATGGAGACAAGCCTTACATTCAACACATGCCAATAGGTAAGGAGATTTTGATAAATGAGGGTTTACCGAAACATGCCGAGATTGCCGAGAAACATACTAGTATAACTAAAGCTCAAATACTAAGGGATAACTTGCCGCTAGAACCAAAAGATATTTACCCGACGTCTTTAGAAGGTGAAATCATAGCGTTTTCTGATATGTTTTTTACAAAAGATCCAAGTTGGCTATGGCAAGAAAAGTCGATAGACCTTGTACTTAGTGAATGTGAGCAACAATATGGTAATGAATGTATTGAATTTTTTGGTAAGTGGCTCGACCAATTCGGGCAATATGTTTAAGCAGTAGTTAACTTATTGAATCTAGCTGGTGGAGTTTTGACTCGATGGCTTTAGTCTTCTTAGTTAAACGAGCGAGTGTTTTTGAGTAAATCTTTTTGTAATCTTGGGGTGTTAGCTCGCGAAACTTAGCATCGTCAATTACAGATAGGTTAAGTTCTTGTACGGTTTTGTTGATGTCTTCTTCGAGTTCGCTTTCTGGTTCAAACCCGATATTGATATCTTCTTTAACAAATTCGTGTGGGTAGTTTGCGTCCTGTTCGTATCCGAGAGTTTGCATGATTTGTTTTAGCTTATTGAATTTTGCTTCTAACCAAATATTAGGTATTACGATATCGATATCATTTACCTGATCTACGGGTATAATTCTTGAAAGGCCTAGTGAACCGTAAAGTATCGGGACAATCTCGTGTTTGTTTAGCTCTCTAGTAACATCTAGAAACGTTTTGAATTTATCTTTCACTTGCATGATTATTAGGATAGTAGAAACTCGTGAAGTTTTTTGGCGCTTTGGGCGTAATCTCGTTGGTCATAAAAGAAGCCATGCCAGCCTGCTTCTATTGCTGCATCTACATTCTCTCTTGCATTATCGACGAATAAAATCTTGTTTGGTTCAACTCCTATTTGATTTTGTGCATATTCAAACATGCTGCGTTCTGGTTTAATCATATGGATTTTGCTGGAGTCTATGATGATTTCCCAGTTGGCATTGGGGATAAGTCCACGGCTTTTGATTTCATCCATCATGCCGATGTACATATTGCTAAGGATGCCAATTCTGTATTTGCCTTGTATATTCTTTACTACCTTAATTATGTCCGTGTTGGGTTTAAATTCATCAATCATCGCTTTTTGTAAGTCAAACTCTTTTGGGAAATTCAGATTAAGTTCTTTGTTAGCGATTTGTTGGAACTCGCTAACTGGCATATATCCAAGATTAAACTGCGGCTCGTATTTGTCGTAAAGTTTGTTAAATTCGTCTATTTTGTTTTTGGGGATATTAATTTTGCTTAAAAAGTTAAGCCACATGTGCTCGGAAGTAATTCCGATAAACAAAACATCTCCAAGATCAAAAAAGATAAATTCGAAGTCTTTATTCTTAGCCGTAGCTCTATTGTCCCACATGACTAGATTATAATGGATTAATTTAGTTAAGAGTACGGCGCTGAACTAAGCTAACCGCCGTTTTTAATAATTTTTATAATTCTTAAATCGTGAAGATCCTTGGCCCTTAGTTTGTGACCGTCTGGTGCGTATTTGTTTTTTAAGTATTCTTCTACTCCGAGCTTCATCTTCTTGTACTTAATATTTTTCCATATTGCTGATTCTATAACGTCAGACATTTTAGATGTATTCCCCTGCTCCCAAATTAGTTCATCTTTAGATACTTCTACTCCGCCGAAATCAATATGAATATTTCCTTTTTTAAAAACGAAGTACCAATCCGTTTCTTTTTTAGCTGAAAAGTCGTGCTTTTTAAACCAAGCTTTCCAAAAGCTTAAATCTTTTATGTCAAAGTGAAAGTCTATATCATCGTGATGGCGAGTTGGTTCCCCGAAACTTAAATCAATATTCCATCCACCTTTCAGGAAAATGAATTTGTTGTTATCTTGTGCTACTTGCAATACCTTTTCAATGAAATTTAATTGCGTCTTTGTTTTGGAGTTAGGTTTAAACGGTATTTCACCTGTAGGAATAGGTTTTGTTGAAGCGTTCACTGTATGTAGCCTTCTTGCAAGAAAAATTTAAATAAGATACCAATGTACCTGTCTTCTTTCATACTTCCGTCTTTTTGTAATGTAGTCATGCAGAAGATTATACGCTTGGGATACGAGTTTTAGCAAAAAATTGGTGAGTCCGGTGGGACTTAAATCTGCGACACTCCCGATAAATCGGGATGCTCTAAGAACTGATAAGTGATTCGATATAAGACCTACTTTTCTGACTTTTAATTTCTTGTTAACTTATAACTACATGAGGGAACTTGTTATCCAGTAGTTTGTTGAAAGAGGCATTAATATGATCATGTTGGGTTACCTAGTTAAAAAGTGAGATTATGAGTATGCTCTGTATAAAATGTCTTGATAGCTGTTGTCTTACTTGACATTGCGGGCGACCTATAGTATGCTGTGGTCGTTGTTATTTAAGCACTTTAAAAAACAAGATACGCATCCATTATTCTCTCACCCGAGGAATTAGCTCATAAACTATTGTGGGTTGGTTCCTCGAGTGAGGTAGGACGTTATCCAAGTTCTAGAGATACTCAAATAAGTTTCTCAAAGCCTTAGCCGGGTAGGAAAAAATCATAAACCATAGGAGGTTTACAATGGCTAACAAAGTTGTTCGTATTACCCGTCACGAAGCAGAAGAGGCTCAAATCAGCGAATTGCAGCGGATCTATGGACCAGAGGTTGAAGTGGTTACCATCAATGAATCGATGCCCACCAATAGCCGCGAGTTCACCGCCCGCTTCGATGAGTTGGCTGCTGGGGCCACCGCCGTGGAAGCTGTGCTGCCACTCAACCTGATGGAAGCCGCCCTCAAGTTCACGCAGTTCTGCAAGAACAAGGGCCAGATCATCCGCTCGGTCATGAACCGGGAAGTTGATGATGAGGGCAACGCCACTTTCACCTTTGACCACTACGAACGTGTGTTGAAGGTTGAGATCGTGACCGAAGCTCTGTAGTCGCTGACCTCCAATATGGACCCGATGAAAAGCTCAAGACTGCCTAAGTTCACCTCGGTGAAACGGCGCTACTGATGGTAGTAAGGTAGAAATACACTTACTCAGGAGTAGCTTAATGTGTACATACTAGCTCAGGGATACCTAAATTGGATAAAACCGCTGAACACCTCCTATAATTAATTTGAAGTCAAATCGATTTTAAATTGGATTTAGGATGCGTATCTTGTTCTGCTCTTCCGCTCAGCGGAACTGATGAGTCTTCCATACTATTTGGTAAGACGAAAGCAGAAATTTCTTAAAACATAGTTTGGTGAGTCCGGTGGGATTCGAACCCACGACACCCGGCTTAAAAGGCCGGTGCTCTAACCAACTGAGCTACGGACCCACACTTTTATCAAATGCTAGAACCTTCGTTATTATACGAGATATTAAGGATTGTTCAACCTCTTTACTTGTCTTCCCCACCTAGTCCGCCAAATCCAATTAGTGCTACTAAAGATATGATTACTGCCGCTCCTGCCGCGATGTATGCACCAAGAGCTGTCGCAACGCCAATTCCAGCTGCTACCCAAATAGATGCAGCAGTTGTGATGTTTTTGACACTGTGTTTTTCTTGCATGATAACTCCGCCACCGATAAATCCAACTCCAACCAAAACAGACCCAATAACTTCTAGGGGGTTGTACTGACCAATGTCTCCCCACACTTCCATTGCTTGAAGAGTTATCAAGGTGAACATTGCTGATCCCATCGACACGAGTACGTAAGTTCGAAGTCCTGCTGGTTTGTTGGCCGTTTCTCTTTCAATCCCGATAACGCCACCAAGTATTGCGGCTATTATTAGTCGAATTATTAAGTCTATTTGAGTTATATGTTGCATTATTTCTTTTGTGTTTCTAGCTCTTTTAGCTTGTACATGAAAAGCCTACCCTTAGATTTAGCGTTTGGATAATCAAGAACAAATTGTAGAGCTCGTTCGAGTAATCCACGAGGTTTTTCCTTGGCGAGTTTAATGTAAAGTGATTTGTGCGTCATGTCATTTAACTTTTGTGCAAGTTCGTATCCATATATTTGAAATTCACGTGACACATTTTTGTCTGGTTTATCCATTTTCTTTTTAAGCCGAGCGAAATCGTTTGATGATATATGCATGTCTGCCATGAGATTAGTATACAAGAAAACACTAAACTTATAAATCTAAGTCCACAGATTCAAAATGTTCTATCTTGTTATCGTTTTTTACGATACTTACTACATCTACTTGGCAGTGCGTATCTTGTGGAAGATTGGACTTACTTAAGAATATTTCTAGGGCTTTTGCTATACGTTTAATCTTTTTGTAGTCAATAGATTCAAATGGTTTGTAGTTTTGTGTAGAAAGATGAGTTCTGACCTCTACACCAATGAGTTCATTGCTAGGACTAAGGCAAACAATGTCTATCTCTAGGTGATTACCATATCGCCAGTTAGTTGCTAGTGTTTTGAAGCCTTTATTCTCAAGATACTTTCTAGCAATAGCTTCACCGGATAAACCTTTTTCCCATGTATTACTCATCGAGAATGCGTATTTTATTTACTTTTTGGCTGGCGGTACGTAAGTTGCAGCTTTACCCTTTCTCTCGCGTAGATAATAAAGCTTTGCTCGGCGTACTTTACCGCGCCTTTTTACATCAATATCTGCAATATTAGGTGAATATAGTGGGAATATTCTCTCGATACCAACGTTGTTTGCGCCTATTTTTCGGACTGTAAAGGTTTTGCTTATTCCACTTCCTCTTTTTGAGATTACGATTCCTTCAAATTTTTGAATTCGTGTATTGTTGTCTTCTTTGATTTTGTAGCTGACAACTACTGTGTCCCCAACATTAAAGTCATACTCTTTCTTTTCTGAAGCTTCCTTGGAACTTTCTTGCGCTTGCTCTTTTGCCTCTTTGTCAGCTTCTGCTTCTGGATTCTCCCTTGGTTCTTCTTGACCCTTTTCCTCTTGTTCCTCTACTTCTTCGGTCTTTACTTCTTCTTTTATTTCTTCCTCAGCTGTCTGATTTTGGTTTGTCTTGTTTTCGTCTTGATTTGACATGCGTGAATTTTATCATACCATCCTTGTCTAAGCTAACCTTTATTTTATCCCCCGGATTAAACTCTTCCTCAAGTAACATCTTAGAGATCCCAGTTTCAATTTCGCGCATAATCAAACGCCTTATCGGTCGTGCGCCAAACTCTGGATCATATCCGTGCTCGGCAATGTAATCTCGAACTTTATCATCGATTACTAGTTCAATTTCTTGAGCGCGTGTGAGTCTTGCTGTTTTTTCTAGTTGCAGGTCTACAATTTGCCGAATTTGCTCCTTGGTTAAGGAGTGGAAGATAATGAACTCATCAATCCTGTTAATAAATTCTGGCCTAAACCTTGACTTTAGAATCTTTTCAACATTTTCGTTTAATTTTTCTTGTGGCATGTTTTCTGCTTGTGAACGCCTGATTAAATCACTTCCTAGGTTTGAAGTTAGAATAATTATTGTGTTGCTAAAGTCAACGGTCCTACCTTTACCATCGGTCAATCGCCCTTCATCCATAATTTGCAGCAAGATGTTAAATACATCATCATGTGCCTTTTCAATCTCGTCAAACAGTATTATTGAGTATGGGTTCCTTCGCACGCGTTCGGTTAGTTGTCCGCCTTCTTCGTGCCCAACATATCCAGGAGGTGAGCCAATAAGCCTTGCAACGTTGTGCTTTTCTTGGAACTCACTCATATCAAGCCTTACCATGTGACGCTCGTCGCCATACAAGAACTCTGCTAGGGCTCTTGCTAACTCAGTCTTACCAACACCAGTTGGACCAAGGAACATAAATGTGCCAATTGGTGAGTGAGGTGGCTTAAGACCAGCCCTTGCACGCCTAATTGCTTCACTTACGGCCTTTACTGCTTCTTCTTGTCCAACGATTCTCTTGTGCAGTTCTTTTTCAAGGTTAAGTAGGCGCTCGCGTTCTTCTTGAGTTAATTCACTCACTGGAATTCCGGTCATTTTGGATAGAACTGCAGCTACATGTTCAACCTTCACTACTGGTGTTTCTGTGGCTTTTTCTTTGGTCCATAGCTCTTCTACCTCTTCTTTGGACTTTTTAAGTTCGTCTAGTTTCTTTTGTAGTTCTTCAACTCTTGCTTTATCGTTGTTTGACTTTGCCGAGCTTAACTCGCGTTCTACTTCTTGAATTTCTTTTTTAATTGCCTGTAAGTTTGCAGGCGGTGCTATTGAGCGAAGGCGAACTTCTGCGCATGCTTCATCAATTAAGTCAATTGCCTTATCAGGTAGATACCTGTCTTTAACATACCTATCTGATAATTCTGCGGCGGCAACTAATGCTTCATCTTCAATCTTTACTCTGTGGTGGGCTTCATATTTATCTTTTAGACCCCTTAAAATATCAATTGTTTCAAGGACAGTATTTTCTGGAAGTAAGACGGGTTGGAATCTTCGCTCTAAAGCAGCGTCTTTTTCTATATACTTCTTGTATTCGTTCAATGTAGTTGCGCCAATTGCACGTAAATCTCCTCTTGCAAGTGCAGGTTTTAGTAAGTTAGAAGCATCGACAGCTCCTTCTGCTCCGCCAGCACCTACAATTGTATGAAGCTCGTCGATGAATAGAATTATTTGATCTTTATTCTTTTCAATCTCTTTAATTACTTCTTTAAGTCGCTCTTCAAACTCACCTCGATATTTTGTTCCAGCTAGTAAACTACCTAAGTCTAACGCTAGTAGGCGCTTGTCTTTTAATGTCTCTGGAACTTCTTTATTAACAATCTTTTGCGCCAATCCCTCAACAACAGCAGTTTTACCAACACCAGGTTCGCCGATTAGTACAGGATTGTTTTTGCGGCGTCTAGAAAGGATGTTAATAATGCGTTCAATTATTACTGCCCTACCAATAACTGGATCTAACTTTCCTTCTTTAGCTTCTTTTGTTAAGTCTCTCGTGTACTTATCTAGTGTTGGGGTTTTGGATTCTTCCTTGACGGATTCACCATCAGCGATCCCTTGTCCGACTAGTTTCATAACGGTTGATCGCATCTTAACTAAATCCACTCCGTACTTTTTGAGTGTTTGCGCGGCTAGTCCCTCTCCTTCACGAACTAATGCTAGCAAGATGTGCTCGCTACCAACATAATTGTGATTTAGTTGTCTAGCTTCATCAAACGCTAGCTCTAATACTCGTTTGGCACGAGGAGACAACTCAATAGATTCAACTTTTGCTGTACCTGTTGGAACCAGTTCTTTTATGTACTTTTCTACATCTTGAGCGTTAAGCCCTAACTCTTCAATTATTTTTCGCGCTACCTTTTCTTCTTTTAGTAATGCGAGGAGTAAGTGCTCTGTATCAACTACTTGGTGCCCCATTTCTTGAGATATTTGAGCAGCCGCTTGAAGCACGTCTTTAGCTCTTTGAGTAAAGTAATCCATTACATTAATTGCTTGTTTTTCTGCTGGGCGATGAGCTGACCTTGGGTAACTTCTAAATGGTATGTCATAAAACGGCGACTCCCCAAAAAACGAGTAAGGGGGATATTCAGAATCAAAAGAAGCACCTCGCGCCCTTGCAGCGCATACCTCACACAGATTTTGTACGTGTTTTCCTGTGTGGTCTATTCTTGTAATTTGAACTGTTGCCGGATTTTTTCCACAAACTTCACAAAGCATATTCTTTAACCTCCTTAATTACTGTACATTTAATATGTTAGCACTCTTGTCAACCCCCTGCCAACCATGTCCACTATTGTTCGCTATGCTAGGCAATTCTATACATACCATTTTATAAATCAGGTATCAG
>JALWZS010000012.1 GCA_027002475.1 bacterium
ATAGCTCAGGATTTAACGAGCGATACATTTTTGCAGTTTGTCCGCCAGGTTGCGAAAAAAGACATGGATGATCCAGTGAAATATCTTTATGGTATTGCCAAACTAGTTTTTCTAAAACACCTGAAAAGAAAGTATAAAGACAAGATATTTATGCGCTTAGATGTTAGTGAGTTTGGTCAGTATGTTAAGCAGTTTAACGAAGATGTTGAAGAACACGAGACACTAGAAGAATTTGCCAAGCCTTTTATAAAAAAGCTTCCAGAAAAGCAAAGAACAGTTGCAACAATGCGTTTTATTGAGAAGTTGGAGCTAAAAGAGATTGCTCAAAAACTTGGTAAGGATATGAATTACGTAAAGACAACTCAAAAACGAGCTATAAAGTCACTAAAGAAAATGATTGCGTGTACACCATGAGTAACTATCAAAATAGAAACAACAAGGAATATAATGATGATGGAAACATGCTTTTTAATGAAAAACCAAAACAAATTCATATTGACCCAGATTTTCGCATGGAACTTAAAGAAAAGATCATGAACGAATACGACAAGCAAGTACAATCTACTACTTCCGCTGTGAGTTCTAAATTTTCTTTGTCTTTTATTGCGGCTGTTGCGACCTCTTTTGTGTTAGTGGTTTTTATTGCATCGACGATGTTTGTTAATCCATTTGGTGGGGGTATAAAAACTGACAAAACTGCTGAGCCGGTTGATAATGCAAGTGTCATTAAGAAGTTAGTAGATAAAAACCCAGTCCTTTTTCAAAGTAAGGTCCTTGCAGCACAAGGAGCGGCGAATGCGGAAAGTGCAGCAACAAACACTAGATCAATGATCTTGCCAGGGTTTGGTGGCGCCAATGGACCATTTACAGCTGAGATGCCTAGATTCATGTACTCAAAGGAGATTGTTGAACGAGGACCAGCCAGTTTGAAGTGTGATATTTACGGTTGGTATGACACCAATATTTCTACTACTACCGATATGTATACGTATGTAGATCCAGATTCGAATGAGTTTAGAAGTGTTCAAATAATAAAGGCAAAGGACGGGACATTACTTGAATACACGTCATCAGATCCAAATGGTTCGTTGGAATACTATGGCGGTAAGTACGCTGTGCGCATTAACTTTCCAGATATGCCTGATGTGCCAGAAAAAAGCGTAGTGTTGCCTAGTGAAGATCTTGGAACTAGTGATGTAGATGTAATGCCAACAGGTTCTGCTGACGAACAAACCGGTGAAAATGATAATCCGTTAAGCTTGTTCGGTTTGGATAATGCTGATGTTAAGACCGTTGATAAGGATGGGAGGAAGTATTATGTAGTAACTATTGACAACGCTTACCCGTGTTCAGATAGTTTCCTCTTGGGTAAGGATGCAAGCGCTAAAACTTCTGAGGAACACTCAATTGAGCAAATGTGGTTTGATGCTAACTCGTATGAATTAGTAAAGTCAGAAATTTACGTGGGAACAGTAGCAAAAGAAAACCTAGTTAGTACAATAACGTTTGAATCTAGAGCGAGTGATGACGATTATGCCGATGTGGCTCAATACTTTAAGTTTCCATACGACGTTGAAATAAAAGAACTAAACGTCTCTGATTTTTACATGGATGATACAACTGAGATTGAAGCAATCGAGAAATACCTAAAGCAAAACCCGACTAAGATTATTCTACCTACTAGTAACTCTGGATATACATTATCGTGGATTGGCACAAAGGAGTTATATGGGGAAGACACAATGGCAAAGCAGTACAGTCATTACTTAGATAGAGATTTTTATGCAGACAATCAATATGGAGAAGCGGCATATCGCTCAATGAGCCAAATGGTTAGTAGTTGGGAAGGAGAAAGCAGGGTTGATCCAGATGTTTCACTAAGTTTTGTAAGTAACGACTCTATGTATAGTTTTGATGAAGCAATTTACCCTGGTAGTGTCTCCGACGAGGATTTGCTTAAGTCTATTGCAATAGATTTGACTATAGACGATAAAGAAAGTAAGAATCTAGCTACAACTTTACTCATAGATGGTAAAAAGATAGATGTTGCTGCATATAAGGGGACGTTTGGAGTAGTTGCGCAATGTGTGAATTGTCCTGATATGGAGGAAGATGACAGTTTGTACTCACAATACATTTACATCTTAAGAATAGGTGGTAAGGCTTATGTTCTACAAGGCGGCAGTAAGAATATTGAACAGTTATCATTCACTACGATCGATACAGCTAATACTAAGCAGTTAAATACATTAATGAATGACTATAAAAAGAATTTGGACAACCTTGATATGTTAGACCTAGACGACCTCGCTCAATAGGTGTTTACAATAGTTATTGTTCCCTCAGTTCCGTCCATTGTTATTTGCTTGCCTATTAGGGGCCTAAAATCTGTATCAAGAATTACCGCTGGAATCTTTAATTCTCGCGCTAAAATTGCTCCATGAGCCAAGGGTGAGCCTGATTGGAATATAATCCCTTTGCTTTGTTTAAACTGAGGTGTAAAGTCCGGAGATGCGTTAGGAAAGATATTTATATCAGCTACGACCGCCTGATTAGGATCTGTAATCTCGCCCAAAATCCCAATGACTTTTCCTGCAGAGCAACCAATTCCTTGGTAATTAGTTAACTCGGTTTCTGGAAGTGTGAGCTTTTCAATTTTGCCGTCTTTTATTATGTCAGGTAATTTCATTTGCTTGCCTGTGTCATAGTATTCTTCGCGTTCATCGATTATTAGGTTATAAACGTCAACTGAACCGTCAATACTTAGTAGCTCATCCATGGTCAAAAAGCTAAATCTAGATAAGTTGTGGATTTTGGCGATTTCTCGGAGTTGAGCGTTCAGCTCATAAACCATAGGATAAATCTTAAGTCGCATATTACTTTGCATGGCTTTCGTTTTAGTAAGTAGTGCTGTAGGATACGACAGATTTGAAGGGAATGGCAATTCGTCAGGTATAAAGTCGCTTGATTCAGGATGAATGATTTGATGGTGTCCTAGCTCAAATCCTAATCGGGTAAACTCGTGTTCATATTTTTTCTCATTGGTATTTATCGTGTAGTCATTTTGGTTAAGGTACTTTTGTACTTCTTGATTGTTAGTAAGTTTGCCTTTATGGTCGTAGATGCTAGATAGCATTTGGTGAATGAAGCTTATAAATGTAACGTGGTGGTATAAATCTAGAAACTGCTCTAAAGTTAGGTGATGATTTAGTATTGCTGCTCGTGACAGTTTAGAGAACTGTGTGTAACGAGAGTTTAACTCAAAGTTTAACCTTTTAGGGTTAAGTTGTATGGAAATGTCTTGCGTTACTTTTTTAAAGAGCCCAACTAAGTCTTGTGGGAATAAAGGATTAAAAATCCTATGGTGTAGGGTAACTGTATCGTCCTTGACGACTAACTCGTAGCCGGCGGGATACCAGATTGCGTAATTTTCTATTGTTAAGTCGGAATAAATGCGACCATAAATATTAGTTAGGTGGTTTTTGGGGTATATCGGATTTGACAACCCAAATCTTGCTAGTTCGTTTCTGTATGGTCCGTTGGGACCATAGATTTTTTGAAGGAGCGAAAACGTTAGCGGATTTGCATAATCAACTAAGTCACCAACTCTTTTTGCTGCATAAATATGTCTTGGGTCGATATGGGGCTTATATCGCATAGCTATTAGTTTAGGATAACATGCTTCACTTTAGTTTTGAATGTTTTTCGTTTATGATTAACGCGTGAAAGGCTCATTTATTCGTGCAAGTCTTGTCCTTGCTGGAACAACAATTGGTGCTGGGATTTTTGGTATTCCATACGTTACAGCAAAGGTGGGATACCCCTTGGGCTTTCTTTGGTTGATACTCGTAGTTGTCTTCACATTGCTTTTAAACGTTTCCTATGCCTACATAATTACTAAAACCGATCATGATAGAGATTCACAGCTAGTTGGTCTTGCAGGTAAGCACTTAGGTAGACAATGGAGAAAAGTGGCATTAGTTGTTGTTTTAATTGGTCAATGGAGTGCGATGCTTGCTTATATCATTGGGGTGGGGAGTTTTTTGTCTGTGATCTTAGGGCTTGAAGGCGGAGAGTTTTTCCTATCGATTGTGTTTTTTGTTGTAATGGCGGTTATTACTCTTAATGACTTAAAATTAGCATCTTTTTTGGAAAGTTGGCTTACTTATGGAATGCTTCTAATAATTTCGGTCCTTGCAATTTTTGCTTACCCGAAAATTTCTTTAGCTAATTTTGCTGCGAATGACACATCTTTTTTTGAATCCATCGGGATTGTTGGAGTATTGCTTGGGGCAATGACGGGATTTGCAGTTATTCCTGAAGTTAGAAAAAGCCTTGGGGGAGATGATGTTAATAATGATAAGTTTATTTGGTCTGTTATTGTTGGGACATTGATCCCAGCAATTGTGTATGCAATCTTTCAGTTTACCGTTGTTGGTGTTTCAGGCGTACACACATCAGAATCTTCTATAGCTGGGTTGGTCCCATTTTTAAGTCCTGTGGTTGTGATAATTGGTGCGCTTTTTGGTGTCTTGGCGATGGTAAGTTCTTTTGTGGCATTGACTTATGTTTTAAGAGATACTTTTCAACTTGACTTTAGTATTCCCAAAATACCATCGTGGATATTGGCACTGTTGCCGCCTTTGTTGCTGTACTTGTTTGGTTTAAAAAGTTTTATCTTAGTGCTTGATATCGGCGGATACTTGTCTAGTTTTACCGGCTCTGCTTTGGTTTTCTCGATTTTGGTGGTACTTCTTGTGCGACTTCACTCAAAAAATAAAAGGGAGTTGAAGGCTTAACTTTAAATGCTATACTAGTAACCCATGACAGACGATATTAAATTATCAATTGCCGTCATAGTAGGAACAATTATTCTTTTAGCAGGCATTGTAGGAATAATTCAGCTGTTTGATAAATCTTCGCCTACTGATATCAGCGATATTTCTGGTGCGCAAATTCATACCAAAGGTAATCCAGATGCGAGTAATAAAATCGTTGAATTCTCAGATTTTGAATGTCCTGCTTGTGCAGCTGCAGCGCCTCAGTTAGAGAAACTATTAACAGATTATCCAAACGATGTTTATTTAGAATATCGCCATTTCCCATTGACAATTCACCCTAATTCCAGAGATGCCGCTTATGCAGCAGAGGCAGCAGGAGAGCAAGGTAAGTTTTGGGAGGTTCATGACTGGCTTTTTGAAAATCAATCTGTGTGGGCAGATGCATCTGTTGATGCAAACTATTTTTATGATCAGTTTGGAAAGGAGTTTGGTCTTGACAAAGACAAGTTTGTAAAAGATTACGAATCGCCTGATATCCGTGGGCGTGTAGCTTCTGACACTAGTGCAGCTTCAAAGCTAAGGCTTGATTCTACTCCAACATTATTTATCAATGGAGAAAAATACACTGGTGCGATTCCGTACGAAAAGTTGGTAGAGATTTTAGGACTAGACAAGAAAGCGCCAACTAAAGAACCTGCAACTACAGTGGAACCGACTAAGCCGGATGTAACCTCTGAGCCTACGCCGTCAGAGGTTACGCCTTCTGTAAGTCCTGCCAACTCTTAAGTAATTAGACCTTCGCAAAAGTCTTTTTGATGTTATATTTATATTATCGATGATAGAGTTTAAAAACGTATCCAAAATATACAAAGGTGGTCAGGTAAAAGCGCTTGATAACATAAATTTGCACATCAAAAAAGAAGAGTTTGTTTATTTGGTTGGGGAATCGGGTGCTGGAAAGACAACGCTACTTAAGTTTTTAATTCGAGAAGAATTGCCGACAGAAGGAGACGTAATCGTCGACAAAGAAAGCGTGGTAAAAATGCCGGGTCGTAAAATACCTCAACTAAGGCGCAAGGTTGGCATGGTTTTTCAAGACTTTAAGCTCTTAGATAAACAAACCGTTGCTGAAAATATCCGCTTCACGCTTGAGGTCACTGGGCGAAGTAGCAAAGAGATAAAAGAGATTGTTCCTTATTTGCTTGAGCAGGTTGGTCTTTCTGATAGAGCCGATGCTTTTCCTAGAGAGCTATCGACAGGGGAGCAGCAAAGGGTTGCAATTGCACGTGCGCTTTCGCATGAGCCAGAGATACTGCTTGCAGATGAACCAACAGGGAATCTTGACGATGAAAATTCGCATCAAATAATCGAGCTTTTAAAACAAATAAACAAATGGGGGACAACCGTTGTTATGGCAACTCATGACATGAATTTGGTTAGAAAGCATAGAGCGCGTATCATTAAACTGGAAGGAGGAAAGCTAATTAGCGATTAATGTATGATTAGTTCTTTAGCTAGGGTTATTAAATACACATTAAAACACTTAATTCGAAACGCATCTCAAAGCGTGCTTGTTGTATTGGTGCTAGCTGTTACATTCCTTATTGTGCAGCTTTTTATCCTACTTGGTATGGCAAGCGAAAAGGTTATTGCTTATTTTGAAAGCCAACCGCAAGTGACTGTCTTCTTCAAGGACGAAGCGACAGAAGAGCAAATTTTACAAATTCGAGATGAGCTTAAAAAGGACAAGAACGTAAAATCGGTTGCCTATATCTCAAAGCAGCAAGCAGTAGAGATATATAAATCAGAGCATCAAGATGATCCAGAGCTGCTAGAATTTGTAACCGCTGATATTTTGCCGGCGTCACTTGAGATTAGTGTCTATGACATTAATTATTTGCCAAGAATTGCTCAGGAGTTTAATGGAAATCAGTTTGTTGAACAGGTTTATTATCAGCCAGACCTGGTTGATGAACTAACTGCCTGGACTAAAAGTTTACGGCAAGCTGGACTAATACTTATCGCGATAATGTTGTTTGTTGCATCGGCAATTATTATTTTGGTTGTCGCAAACAACATAAATATATTTGGGCATGAGATAGAGGTTATGCGTTTAGTTGGGGCTGGGAGTTGGTATGTTAGGATGCCGTTTGTTTTGGATGGGATTATCTTTGCCATTTTGGGTGCTGCTATTTCTAGTGTTATGGTTTACTTTGCAATCCCTCGTGTTGAGAGCTTTATTGATCAACTAATAGCTTCAGTGCAGCTCTTCCCAGATCCCCAAGCAATTGTTATTGATTTATTTGTAAAAGTTGCAGCTGTGGGGTCGTTGCTTACTGCTTTTGTTAGTTATGTTTCGGTTTGGAAATATTTGAAAGTCTAGGATTGCTCAAACAATTCGCATTTGCGGTAAAATATTCTTATGAAAAAGATACTGCCTATTTTATTAACAACACTGTTACTTTTCTCACAAGCAAGTGGGGTTTTAGCACTATCTCAAAATACTGGAAATGCATATGACGACACATACAATCAACTAACCGAGCAGGAAAAGAAAAAGAAGGAACTTGAAGCAAAGATTAGGGACTTGCAGGCGCAAGAAAACACACTTGCAAACCAGATCGCTTACTTAGACAGTCAAATAAGCTTAACCTTAATTCAACAGGAGGAAACTCATGCAAAAATTGAAGAGACTCAACGTCTTCTTGAAGGAGTTAACGACGATATCGATAGGCTTTCAGAAAAGTTGGGCAATCTTGATGGCGCTATCGATGAACTATATAAGGTCTTAGCTTCTAGGATTAGACTTAGCTATCAGCTCGAGGTAACTGGTGGGGATGTTTTACTCAACTCGCAAAGTGCTCAGGATATAGTAAGGCACATAGCGTACCTTAAGTCTTTGCAAAAAGAGGACAAGCGCTTGCTTGAAAAGATGAATAGCACGAGAGATGTTTATGCTGTTCAAAAGCAGAAGTTAGAAGAGTTAAAGACAGAAAAGGAAGAACTAAAAGCGCAGTTGGTTGAGCAAAAGAATGCACTTGAGGCTCAAGAGTTGGCACTGCAAAGACAACAGGACTCAAAAGAGTGGTTAATTGGCGTTACTCAAAATGAGGAGGCAAAATATCAACGCCTTGTCGCTGAGATAGAAGAAGAAATTCGGTCGATACGCAATGCACTTGCTAATCTTGGGACAAAAATAGGTCCTGTTAAACAAGGAGATGTAATTGCTCATCTTGGAAACACAGGGTGTTCTACTGGTCCACATTTACATTTTGGGTATTACGTTAATGGGGTTGCAGTCAATCCTAAGCCGTTGCTTGATAATGGAACCTTTATTTGGCCTGTAAATAATCCAGTGGTCACTCAACCGTTTGGCGTAAACTATGACTGGTATATGAAGTATTTTGGAATGCCTGGACATAACGGAATCGACATGTATGATGGGGCTTTCCCCCCTGGTGTACAAGGTGCACCTATATTAGCAGCAGCCGACGGAGTCGCGTATAAAGTCAGCGATTCACGAGCTTGTGCAATGACTGGTACTGTGGGTAAGGGAATTAGGATAGATCACCCTGATGGTACAAAGACTATCTACTGGCACGTGCAGTAGGTGAAGAAGTTGGAGTGTTTGAGAGTTATGGGGTTGTGGGTGGAGAGTATCGTACGAAAAAAAGCGGTGAGTTTTTCAACCCACCGCGAACCATCATGGAGTGTAAACAAAGTACGTTCCATCCTCGTTGCGGATGACAGCTAGGGTGGTTTGTCCAAAACTGTCAGCTGTTGGACGAAAGATTCGGGGTTGATTAATTCCTACCTCCGACAGCGACACCGGGTACCCAAAATAGGAAGAGAGCAGCCTTTCTGCCCTTTGCCTACTGTGGCGACCGAGGAGCTCTCCGAGAGTAGGGGGTTGAAAGTGATTATGAGGTATGGTTGGTAAGATTGGATGCAGCATGATTATTTTCTCCTGAAGAATGATTGAAAAAGAAAGAGCGATTGGGTTGGCAGCCAAATTTTAACACACAGGGCGATTACGGTTTTACCTATAGTGTTTTAGGGCTTTTCGTGTTAAAATACAGCGGTCTGTAGCACCAAACAAGTATTTTTTTTCTCTAGTTCTTTTCATTCATAGGAGGAGTGAAAAATGAAGAAGTTGTATTTGATGATTTTATTGGTTTTGGTTGTTGCCTTTTTGGTGGCGGCTTGCGTCACCACGCCTTCGCAGGCGCAGGCTCCTGTGGGGCAGGGTGCGACAAAGGCCTCCGTTTGCAGAGGGCGAGATCTTGCAGTCTTCCACCCTGTGCAAGGGAAGGGGCAGGTTCTCCACATTACAAAGTGGAACATGTGGAGGATCAACCTTTTCCATGATAATCTGCAGCCGCGGGCGTTTTTTGCGATGTTGTCAACTTCTAATTCAAGCTAAGAGGACGTGTGTAATTTTATCGTTCATTACTTTTTCAAAGGCTTCATATGGTTTTTGATTTGACGGCTACAGCACGCCAAACTCCTTCTTGACAAAATGGGTGGGTATATATTAACGTATATATGCAATGAGGAGTACGCATTCTCTGAAACGAATATTATTAGTTATTGGGCTTTTAAGCCTGGGTGTCTTCTTTGCAAATAAGCCTGCTTTTTCAGATGTTTCTCATGTAGTTATTAATGAAGTTCTTTATGATCCAACTGGAAGTGATACCGGCAATGAATGGGTAGAACTTTTTAATCCAACGTGTACGAGCTTGGATTTAACTGGATTTGCTTTAGTTGCAGCTGGCGATAAATACGAGTTTCCATCTTTTTCTTTAAATCCTCACGAGTTTGTGGTTATTCATTGGAGAGCAAATGGCACTAACTCGGCTACCGATTTATATACAGGCACGACCGATTTTAACTCGAATATGGGGAACACATCTGGTTCTGTGGCTTTGTTTAATTCAACAACTACAAGTAAAAATACAATTATCGATTATGTAGAATATGGCTCTGGTGGGCAATCTTGGGAAAGTGCCGCAGTTGATGCTGGGGTTTGGACTGCAGGTGATTTTGTGCCAGATGGAGATTCTGGGCAATCAATTGGTTTAATTGCAGATGGGGAAGATGATAACTCGTCGAGTGATTGGCAAGTGTTGTTGGTGCCATCTGGTGGTAGTTTGAATAACCCTTCAGTTACTCCGGTCCCGTGCACGACACCAACATTTACTCCAACGCCAACATACACTCCGATACCTACCCCAACAAACACGCCAACACCTACAGCTACCTTAACGCCTACTCCAACGGCTACGTCAACCCCTACCCTTACACCCACGCAAACACCTGTTCCAACAGCTACTCCTACCCCAACACTCGTTACTAGTCCAAGTCCAACTCCTACCTCTATCCCGACTCCTACAAGCACTGCAACACCAACTCCAACATCAACAAGTGCACCAAGTCCCACACCAACCCCGCAAAAATGGATTATCAACTATGACTTGCCTACAAAAGTTAATGCAGGAGAAGCATTTGAAATAAATGTGCACATTAGCGAATTTAATCCGAGTACGGATTACTATGTGAAATTTGATGCAAGTGATGATAATGGAAATAAATGGTATGTGGGGAAAACTATAAATAACAGCGGTGAAGAATATTTGGCATGGAATAGTAGTTGGTCTGAGTACCCTGTAATTACAACGGACTCTTCTGGCTTACGTAACTTCAAGTTAAAGGTGATGATTAAAGACTTGGTGGAAGTATCGAAGGTGCTAACCCGTGTGAAATTAGCTCCAGTGTTGGGTGGGACAATTAGAGTCTCAAGTGTAAAAGAGCTAAGTGTTGCAAGCGGCGTGACCTTGACACCTCCTGTCACGCCAACTGCAACTCTTATCCCAACACCTACCAGTACGTCAGTTTCGTCGTTTCCTACAAGCAAGGAAACTATTGCTAAGGTGCGCAAGCATAAAATAGGGGATACGGTTAAAACCGAAGGAGTTGCTGTAAGCGATTTGTCTCTGCTTGGTACAGATAGTTTTTATATTCAAGACGAAACCGGAGGAATCTTAGTTAAATTAGCAGATAGTAACGGGCTTGATGTGAAAAAAGGTGATCGAGTTGTCGCAATGGGTGAGTTGTCTGAAGCGTATTCCGAAATGTATATCAAGGTTAGTGCGGTAGATAGTATTGAGGTTAAAAAACATGGGGAAAGCATTAAAGCTAAACTGGCTAAAACTTCAGAAGTTAATGAGAGCTTGGAAGGTCAACTAATCACAGTTAACGGAACGGTCGCCGAGACTGCTGGTAGTACTTTTTATGTCAATGACGGGTCTGGAAAAGTCAAAATCTATATTAAAGACTCAACAAATATCGATAAGCCGTATATGCGAAAAGGTTACTACACAAAGGTAACTGGTGTAGTAAGTCAATACAAAGACGACTATCGAATTTTGCCAAGATATCAAAGCGACTTAATTGTTAGCAAAAAACCAATCAGCAATGTGCTTGGCGTAGTAACACAACTCCCCGACACAGGAACTGGAGTAGCGCCGGTTATTTATAGCTTCGCATTGTTTGTATTAGGATTGTTTTTGTTGCCTATGTCACGTTACTTTGGGAAGAAGTATACCGATAGCGGTCACTAGATAGGTACATCTCAAAATATGATGTATGTAGTGAACCATGTCGAATAACCAACAGTTTCTATAAGAGATATGAGAATCGCAACAACTGTAATACTTAACTACTATCGTCCACTAGAGTACGGTAGTAGTTCCTCGAGGAATGAGACGATATTGGGCACTAACTAAACAGCTAAAAAATAAGTTTAAAAACTACGCAAGGGCTATTTTTGTTGCGGCACAAGATGGTCGCGAGGCTATTGCGATAATGAACGATCTTCTAACAGAAGATGAACAACTTAAGATTGGTCGTAGAATCGCTGCTGCAAAGTTATTAACCGAAGGTTATAGCTACGATGAAGTTATTTTCGAGCTTCGTGTTGGTGCTAATATGCTAGTGAGGGTATCGGATTTATTGGAAAACGGTAACGGCGGAATAGAAATTGTATTAAAACGGCTGGAGAAAGAAGAACAGGCTTTAAAAGAAAATTCTTTTGCCCGAGAAGGTGGGAGTAAAAAAGTTTTTAAAAAGAAGGTTAGAACGGGGTACTCAGTTCTAGACGAAACACGTTAATCGGGTTAGCTGAGTATTCTTTAGGTTTGCTAGACATTTTGCCATGCAGGGCGCTAGCAAATAACCGATGAAATCAGGTAAGCTGAACTGCTTTAATGCATTTGTTCCATTATTTGTTAAAGGCTGGGCGGCGAATCGTTATGGGTGTTCTTGTGTGAAATCGGACGGTACGGAGTCGTATGTTCTTATCGCAGTGTTTTACTTGTCATTGCCGTACTCTAGTGCACGATAGTGATTATGGGGGAAAATTGGGAAGTGGTTCGCGCTTCCTAGAATCATAGGAATAACGCTGTGAAGTGTATTTTGACGCGTGAACTTAGAAAACAAACATTGTGGACTTTGCCGACAACTTTTTATGGTTGAACTTTACTCCTGTCTACGTATCTTTCAATATAACCGCATCGCTTGCAGGAGAACGTTCTAACATTTGTTTCTGCTGATATGCGCCTAGCAATTTTTTCCATTGTAGAAAGGTCTTTTTTTATCCACCTAAAACCATCTCCGCCCCAGTTACCCCAGACATGTCCTTCTTCCATCTCACCTTGACATTTGGGGCAAACACGTGCTTTGTCATCCATATTGGTTAATTATACACTCCAGTACTCTAGTTCACTAGAGCGTGAATGCGAGTAAACCACGAGTCGGTAACAATGCAATGTAGAAACAAAAAAGGGCGGTGTATTTAGTTGATTAGTGCACTCCTCTTGGCGCTAAGTAGTGTATTGAAAAGAAGGTAGGCTACGGTTAATGGACCAATCCCTCCAATGCTTGGTGCAAGAAATATATCTCTATCGCTGAACTTTTCGTCGTCAATGTCATTGCCGCCGGATATCACAATTGCACTGTCTTTAACGTCGTTGGGATCTAATACATCCTTCCCGCGTGTACCTGTAATTATGATGTCTGCGTCTTTAAGTATGCTTGATGGGTTGGTAGTTGATGTGTTGATTACACTTACCGTAGCGTGCTGCTGCGCAAAAAATATGCTAAGCGGGCGACCAACCAATAATCCATTACCAATTAACGCAATTTTTGTGCCCTTTAGGTTCGGCAGTTCTAAACCTCGATAGAAACCTATGTCTACCGTCTTAGTCTTGTAAATTCCTGCTGCGTTTATTAAATCAATCACACCTAAAGTAAAAGGACTTAAAAACGTCGGGTGTCCTTCAACTAAAAGTCCTAAGTTTTTGGGATGCAAGGCGTCAACATCTTTAAACGGGTGGACTTGTTTTAGTATTAAATGGCGTTTGAAATTTTCTGGCAGTGGGAGCTGGATAATAATGCCGTTTATCTCTTTTTTTGAGTTTAGTTCTTGTATTTCATCAATAATTTTTTTGGGCTCGAATGTAGCAGGAAAGGCTTTTTTGACAAACGAAAAGCCAACCCTTCCAGCCATTTTTTCTTTTATATTAACGTATGTATGGGAATCCTGATTATCACCAATTATGACTGTGGCAAGTCCTGGTTTTTTATTTAATTTTTCCAATTCTTCTTTTACTTGGTCTCGAACTTTTTGGGCAAGTTTTCTACCATCAAGGATTTGTGCTGCCATATGGGCTATTGTAGCACGCTAATGTGTGCAACGTTCCTGGTTGCAAGCGTCTAGTCTCAAGGGGTTGTGCTTCCATACACCCAACGATTTAAAATGTTAGAACTTGGGTGGTCGTTAATTTCTCGATGATACACAGGAACCAAGCGAGCGTCGTGGCTTAATGAACCGCTTGGTTCTTCTCCAGATCGAATAATCCCAACAAGTTTACCCTGGATACTAAAGTCTTTACCTATGATTGGTTTGAATTTAGGGTTGGCAGGGAGTAATGCGACGTAGTCATCCACTTTATAAAACTTCTTCAACGTTGCAGAGTCTTCAAATAGTGCGACCACAATATCGCCGTTGTCTGCATGTTGGGTTGGTGCAATTAGTGCAATGTCTCCTGGTAGTATCCCTGCTTCAATCATGCTTTCGCCTTTAACTCGTAGTGCAAACACTCGTTTATTTCCTTTTAGGTAACTTCTTTTAATGTTTATGTAAGTCTCAACGTTTTGCTCGGCTAGTATTGGGGTGCCCGCTTGTATTTGCCCAATAACGGGGATTCGAATGTCTGGGGCGTTCCCATTGATTGGGCTTGCGTCAAGAACCCTAATACCACGCGCTTTTCCTGTTCGTTTTATGTAGCCTTTTCGCTCTAGTGCGTCAAGGTGAATAGATGCTCCGCGTATAGAGCTGACTCCTAACTTGTCTCGAAGCTCCCGAACTGTTGGGGGATACCCTTGCGTTGTAATTGAGTCAATAATTATTTTAAGAACCTTTTCTTGCCTTTTAGTTAATTCATACGCCATGATTCTTATACTACAACCCTGCGTACACTGGTATACTACCCAGCGTGTCTACTGGTGTCAAATGGTCTTTTGCGCGGTATCTACACGACTTTTAGCGCGTGGCGTTTTTTGCCTGCTAGTCGTACTTTCCTGCAACAAGACAAACGTGCTTTTAAGGCGTTGATTTTTCACTACTACTGTCGTATAACCTTTTTAGATGGTTAGTCTTTTTGGTTTTAATCTGTCTTCAGATACAATTGTGTGGGGCTTGTTTGTTGGTTTGCTAGTAATTTTGCTTTGGTTGATTTTTTTGTCAGTTTTAGTTATTCGATTTTATAAAAAGACAAATACGATCTTAGGCAAAACTAAGCGCTCGGATTTAGCAAAGATGCTAAACGAACATATTAAAACTGTAGAGGATGCAAGGCGTGATGTGGACCTTCTAGCTAAAGAGTTAAATCAGTTAAAGGATGATAGTGTTTTCCATGTGTCTAAGGTTGGGCTAATTCGCTTTAATCCATTCGGCGATACGGGTGGCAATCAGAGTTTTGCGCTTGCACTCCTTGATGAGCGTGGCGATGGGGTTGTTTTGTCGAGTTTACATGGGCGTGATAGGACTCGAAGTTATGCAAAACCTGTTAAAAACGGTAAGCCGGGGGATTTTGAATTATCTGAAGAGGAGGTACTAGCAGTGAAAAAGGCGATGGGTGAAAAGGTTAATGAGTAGTGTAATTTACCTTTATACCTAATTTGTGTATCATAAGATTATGGGAGTACAAGACGATAAATTAGAAATAGACGAGTCCAAATTGCCCGAAGTTACACACATTAGCGTTTGGGCGAAGCTAAAAATCAAGATACTTTCGCTTTTTGGAACCTGGAATTCTCTTCCTCCTAAGACAAAAAAGAAGCGACTTCTATTTACATTGGGCGCACTAATTGTGGGCATTGGCGTTGTTGTAGGTGTTATGGTCCTAGCTAAAAAGACGGTGGATAATAAAAGTGTTGATGTCTCTGTTGAAGGTCAAACCGATATTAAAACCTTAGGTGATGTTGAAATCCCCGATCCTTCTGAACCAAAGGATGAGCAAGCACCGCTTAGTGGGGTAATGATAACTAAAACTCAGCTAGAAAAGATTGAGAAGAGGCGTCCTTTGGCCGTTGTTATTGAGAATCATCCAGACGCCAGACCCCAATCCGGGCTTGATCAAGCGGATGTCGTCTTTGAAACTTTGGTAGAAGGTGGAATTACTCGCTTTGTTGCGATTTATCATACAAATGAACCAGAGGTTGTTGGCCCAGTTCGATCTCTAAGGAAATACTTTCTGGATATGGTTGGGGGCTTTGGTGATCCTGTAATTATGCATATTGGATTTGCGGAAAGCTCTAATCCTGACGCTAACGCAATTGGTTACTTACGTTTAATTGGTGCGAAAAGCCTTGGGTTTACAAATAGCGCATACTGGAGAGTTAGTGACAGAATAGCCCCACATAACGCCTATTCAAGCACTAAGAAATTATGGGAGTTAGCATCCGCAAAAGGTTGGACTGGCTTTAAAGATACAGACTTGTGGTCGTTTAAAGAGCGTAATAAGGATTACGAGTCGGTAGATAATCCTACAATTAGAATAAATTGGATTGGGAATGATTCAACATGGAATGTTAAATGGCAGTTTGATAAATCAACAGGGCTTTATAAGAGATTTCATCGTGATGAGCCGCATAAAGATGCTGTCACTAAAAAGCAGTTAACGGCTTCCAATATAATTGTTTTGTATACAAGTCAGGCACCAGCAGACGATGGTACGGCTCGGATTACGGTTGACGCAAATGGCAACGGCAAGGCTTTAGTTTTCCGTGATGGTAAGGTTATTAGTGGTACCTGGAGTAAGCCTAATCGAACGTCGCAGTATCATTTTAAAGATAAGAGCGATCGTGAGATAATACTTAACGCAGGTACAACTTGGATTGACCTTGTGCCGCTTAATGCACAAGTCACTTACTAAAATATGGAAAATATTGATAAGGCATTACTAGATTTATTTACCTCACGAGTTCGAATAAAGATACTAAAAATCTTTTTAACGAACTACGACAAGATGTTTTATGTGCGTGAGGTTACACGTATGGTTGACGAGGAGGTTAATGCCGTACGCCGTGAGTTAGAGCGACTTAAGGCTATAAGCCTGCTTGCTACAGAAAAGAGGGCAAATAGGCTTTACTACAAAGTGCGTCAAGATTTTCCTTATTACTATGATTTACTCCGAATGATTGGTAAGACTGTTGGTTTTGCTGCACGTATTAAGCAGTTGCGAGATAAATTAGGAACGTTAAAGTTTGTTACGTTGTCTACCACCTTTGTTCAAGGCGCGCCTGCAGACTCAAATAGAATTGATGCGATGTTTGTCGGGCAGATAAAGTTAGATGCTTTGCAGGCTTTGGTCAGAGAGC
Source organism: bacterium (assembly GCA_027002475.1). Classification (GTDB taxonomy): domain Bacteria; phylum Patescibacteriota; class 4484-211; order 4484-211; genus JALWZS01. Next base: position 16,722 of record JALWZS010000012.1, read on the forward strand.
AAGAAGAACTAACTGGGCGTGAGATTAACTACACCGTCATGACTGAAGATGAGTTTTCCTTTAGGAAGAAACGTAACGATGCGTTTATTCGAGAGGTGTTAGCTCAGCCGCAAGTCGTTGTTATAGGTGATGAAATAGAGCTTAACAAATAAGCGAGTGCTCGCATTTTCATTATTAATTTAGTGCTTTAACTTATGCTTTCTAGGTCTTGAAGTACGAGTTAAAATGTTACATGTATTTGGATAATTAAAAATGATTGAAGTAAAGAACTTAAAAAAATCATATGGAAATATAAAAGCTGTTAATGGTGTGAGCTTTACTGTAAATAGTGGACATGTTGTAGGACTTCTTGGGCCTAATGGTGCAGGCAAGACAACAACTCTTAACTTAATTACGGGTGTGCTACTGCCTGATGAAGGTGAGATAATAATAGATGACACACCACTTGCAACAAACCTTCATGCTCTTCAAAAAAACATTGGTTACTTAGCAGAAAATAATCCTTTGTACAACTATATGCTTGTGTCCGAACTGCTCGAGTTTACTGCTAGACTAAAAGGGATTGAGAGGTCTGCCTACTATCGAGAGCTCCCAAAAATTGTGAGAGCAACAGGAATAAAAGATATCTTTTATCGAGAAATTTCAACGTTGTCTAAAGGTCTTAGGCAAAGGGTTGGGGTTGCCCAAGCACTGCTAGGTAGCCCGAAAATACTTATTCTTGATGAACCAACTGAAGGTCTAGATCCTAACCAGCGCCAAGAGATTCGTGACTTAATTGTTGACATGGCTAAAGAACGTACGGTTCTTATGAGTACTCACGTTATGCAAGAGGTCGAGGCAATTTGTGAGGAGGTAATAATCCTTAACCATGGTGAGGTTGTCGCGTCTGGAAGAGTAGATGAGATTACTCAAGCGAAGGAGGGGCGAGTTAGTATTGAGATGTTGTTTAATAAAGACGCGAAGGCTTTGGCAGATAAACTTAAAGAGCGGTTTAAGGATAGCATCGAGGTTACGGATATCAAGCATAATAGCTTTGTGGCTGATATCGTGAGTGACAAAAAAGATGACTTATTTAAAGCAGTTTCGTCTCTTACAAACGAAGATGTGTATCTTACAAACATGCAAGTAAGCCAACTAGAGTTAGAAGAGGTATTTAGTAAATTAACCAAAGCATCATGAATGTAAAAAACGTACTAACAATAGCTAAAAAGGAATTAAGGGCATACTTAGTTAACGTATCTAACTTTTTAGTGTTAGCTGGGGTTCTTTTAGTTACAGCGTTTTTGTTCTTTAATACCTTTTACTCGGTTGGCGTTTCTCAACTAGATGACTTGTTTGGTTTGTTCCCGTGGGTGTTTGCAATATTAATCCCTGCAGTTTCAATGGGTGTTATTGCCAAAGAACGGCAAGAAAAAACGTTATACTACTTATTTGCACAACCTATTAATGAGATCGAGATTATCTTAGGTAAATTTATTGGAAGCTTTGTGTTTTTGGCTTTGTTCCCATTAGTTACTGTCATTATTCCAATATCACTTAGCTCAGTTGCGCAGTTTGACACGGGGGTTGTTGCGGCAGGTTATGTTGGGACGTTATTTATTCTTGGCTTGTTTTTATCGATTAACTTAGCTGTGTCAGCAAGTCTTCCCAATCCGCTAGCTGTATTTGTTGTAAGTTTCATACTAAATCTTCTTTTAATCCTAATTGGTTCTAGCCTTGTTGGTAACATTGTTCCTCAGGCAATCCTTAGTTATGTGGTCCAGCTTAGTCCACTAGATCACTTTAGTCGTATATCAAGAGGGCTAATTGAGTTGTCAGATATTGGGTACTTTCTACTTACAACGACCGCGTTTTTGCTTTTTGCGATTTGGCGGATAAGTTTGCTTCGAGGTGGACAGCTAACAAAGAAGAAGCTAATTGCTGGAATGAGTGTACAGGTTTTGGCAATTGCGCTAATCGTTGGCGCCTACTTTTCGTTTTTACTTCCCGGTAGGGTAGATATAACTGAAGGGCAAATCTTTACATTAGCTAGTGGTTCCCAAAACATAATATCTAATTTGCAAGACACCGTAACCATTGATTTGTACATATCAAATGATTTGCCACCTGCGTTTAAGCCTGCACTAACCGATATAAAAAGGGTTGTTGAAGAGATCAAAAATGTTAATGCTTCAAAAGTGACTGTTGAGTGGAAACACCCAGACACCGACACGGCTATAGCTACAGAGGCACAAAAGGCAGGGATATTCCCGCATCCATTTCAAGTTGTTTCTCAGACCGAATATCAAGCTAAAGAAGGATATCTTGGTGTACTCGTCAAATATGGAGACAAAACAGAAACAATACCATTTGTTCAAAGTACGAGCGATTTTGAGTATCAGCTAATAAAACTAATTTACGACTTAACCACTCAAGACAAGCCAACTGTTGCATTAGTTTATGACTCTAAGAATGTGCCGTCTACAGAGGATTCTAAATTTGTTGAGTTGCTAAAAGCCACTTATGATGTAAAGGAACTTGAGTTAAAGGACAAAGATGGAAAGCGCCTTAAAAAAGATGACGTTAAAGACGTAACTGCATTTGTTGTTATTGGTTTATCTCAAAAGGTCTCAGATGAGGATGTTAAATTAATCTTAAATAAAGTTTCGGAAGGTGCTGGGCTAATTGTGTTTAGTGGTGGGCTTGATATAAATCTTACAACTCTAAGTGCAAGTAAACGTGATTCTATTGCGGCAAACAAGTTCTTAGATGATTATAAAATTCAAATTAATAGTGACATAATCTTTGATAAACGTAACGCTAACTTGCTTGGATTTACAACTCAGCAAGGAAGGTTGATGCTTCCATATGCTTTCTGGCCAACTGTTGCAGTTAATAGCTTAAACCCATTGCTTAAAGAATATCCACGAGTTGTACTAAAGTGGGGTTCGAGTTTATCTGTTGATAATGAAAAAGCTGCTACATTGCTTCGAACTGGAAACTCTGCAGGTGTTGTATCTGAAAATATAAGTTTAAGTCCTGATGCTGCTTTGTCTTCATCCGACTTGTCGCAAAAAATAGCCGGTGCGTTTCTTCCACGAACGGATTCTCATGGAGATGTTGTTGTGGTAGGTAGTGACATGTTGCTTCGTGACGACTTTATCGCCAACAACAATGAACTCTACTTCCCAACGTTGCTAGTCGATGTAGTTACACAAAACAATGATTTAGCAAGTATTAAAGCTAAAAACCGCATTCCGGCACAACTAAGATTTGATAGCGACAATCAAAAGTCGATGTTAAGACTCATAAATATACTAGTTGGTCCAATTCTGGTATTATCGGTTGGAATGATTGTGTGGTACTTACGTCGTGGGAAGATGTCGAGGGTGTATGTTGACTGATTAGCAAGATGAAGCATCAAAGAAACCTATTGATACTAACTGTATTTATTACCGTCGCTAGTTTTTTAATGGCACTCCCTAGAATTGATGTTAACTTTCACAAAAAGATAGGTCCAATTGATGTAAATATCGACACAATCGGTGATTACGATATCGACTTTAATCTTTTAGGTATCACTTGGAAACGAGACCTACGCTTTCAACCAGGACTAGATTTACAAGGTGGAATTCAAGCAATCTTGCAAGCTGATATGAGTGATATAGAACCAAGTAGAAGGACGGAGGCACTAAATGCTGCTAAAGGGGTTGTAGAAAAACGAGTTAACGCGATTGGTGTTACTGAGCCAAATATTTATACAAGCGAGGAGGGGGATATTTACCGTATAGTAGTTGAGCTTCCTGGTGTAACCGATACTGACGAGGTGATTAAACTAATTGGTCAAACCGCCCAGCTTGATTTTAGGGAAGAAAATCATGAGCCAGTAGAAATCAAAGCCGATGGTAATGAAAAAGTGTCTGGAACGCCAACACCAATCCAGGTTCCTGAGCCGTTTAAAAAGACTAAACTTACCGGAAAATACTTAAAGCGTGCGCAGGTTGTATTTGATCAACAAAGTGGTGAACCGATTATTCAGTTAACCTTTAATGATGAAGGGGCTAAGCTTTTTGAAGAAATTACTGGGCGGAACGTTGGCAAAAGACTTGCAATATATCTAGATGATCAACTACTTACTGCTCCTACAGTCCAGCAAAAAATATCGGGCGGGCAGGCTACAATAACAGGACAGTTTACAATTGATGAGGCTAAAAATTTAGCATTGCAGCTTAATGCTGGAGCGCTACCGGTGCCTGTAAAGATTGTCCAGCAAAAAACAATTGGCCCAACGCTAGGACAAGAAACGGTCAATAAGAGTTTGTTTGCTGGGATTGTCGGGATACTCCTTATTGTTGTATTTATGCTAATCAACTATCGTTTGTTTGGTCTCTTTGCGATTATCGGTTTATTCATTTACGGACTTATCACTATGGCAATTTATAAGTATATTCCAATTACAATTACGTTATCTGGTATTGCTGGATTTATCCTCTCAGTTGGAATGGCGGTTGATGCAAACGTATTAGTGTTTGAACGAATTCGTGAGGAGCTAAGGTCTGGCAAGAGTATTGAGCATGCAATTCGTGTTGGTTTTGCGCGTGCGTGGGATAGTATTAGAGATGCCAATACTGCCACTCTTTTAACAGTATTTATTTTGTTTAACCCATTAAACTGGGGATTCTTGGTTACAAGCGGAACCGTTAGGGGATTTGCATTAACCTTAGGACTTGGAGTTTTGATTAGTTTGTTTACTGGATATGTTGTAACTAAAGTCTTAATATATAGCTTCTATCCAATGGGCGAAAAGAAAGATGAGAAAAAGGAGGGCAAAAAGTAATGTTACAGGTAATTAAACACAAAGTACTATTTTTAGTAATTGCCGCGGTCTCGGTTACGTTTTCGCTGGCAATGATAATCTTCTTTGGATTAAAGCCCGGAATTGATTTTACTGGTGGAACAATTGTTGAAATAAAAGCCCCTGGAGTTGAGCAAAAAATCGACACCCCTAGCGAATGGATAAGAAAAACGTTTACTGATGAAGGAGCAGATGTTGGCTCTGTTCAAAAGTCTGGCGATGATGTTTACATCGTTAAAACAAAAGAGATTGATCAAAAGAAATGGTCTGCAATTTTAAGCAAGTTGCAGGAAAAATATAAGGATACAAAGGAACAAAGCTTTGAAACAATTGGACCACTACTTGGCGCAGAACTCCTTAAAAAGACGTTTTATGCTGTTGTTATAGCGACCTTTATGCTTCTATTTTATATTGCTTGGCGTTTTGAGCATCGTTTGTATGGGATAACTGCAGTTGCGGCAATGATCCATGATGTACTTTTGATTTTGGCATCTTTTGCTGTGTTTGGATTCTTGTTTAATGTTGAGGTGGACATTATGTTTGTTACTGCAACGCTAACGGCCTTGGCGTTTTCAGTTCATGACACGATTGTTTTGTATGACAGGGTGCGCGAAGTAGAAAGGAGACATCCAAAAGAGAAGTTTGCAGATATTGTTAACTTAGCAATTAACGCAACAATTGTTCGGTCTGTTAGTACGTCGTTAGCAATTATCTTTGTGTTAACTTCGCTTCTTTTACTGGGTGGAGAAACTATTCGTTGGTTTGTTGCAGCTTTGTTGGTTGGGACTATAACCGGTGTTTATTCGTCTCCGTTTATTGCGGCGCCCTTAGTTGTTGTCCTTAGAGACTGGGAAAAGTCGAGGAAGAAGAAATAATAGAGTTGGAGAGTTGTAGGGTTACAGAGTTAGAGCGTTAAAGAGTTTGGGAGTTGAAGGGTTAGGTAAGGAGTTTGTGTTAGTATAGCTTCATGAATGTTAAGGCAAGGGCAAATCTTAAAGATTTATCATCACTTTCAAAAGATCAGCAGGTAGAAAAGATAGTTGACGCAATTTTAGAAAATCGTGACATCAAGGATAAAGATTTATTTCTTAATCCACCACAAATAAATGAAGAGTTTTTCAAGCTGGTCTCAAAACTTTTTGGCAAGGAGTTAAAGAAGGCTGTAGCGCTAATAAACAAAGAGTTAAGCAAAAAAAAGCCAACCTCGATTGTTATCCACGGCGATTATGATGTTGATGGTGTTAGTGCAACAGCAATCCTTTGGGAAACACTTTACTTTGATTTAGGATACAAAAACGCACTGCCGTTTATTCCACACAGAGTAAATAATGGCTATGGTTTAAGTAAGTCTTCGATAAACGATATTTTGTCGCAACTTACGGAAAAGGGGTTAACACCTGGCATACTAATTACGGTTGACTGTGGTGTTACAAGCAAAGATGCAGTTCTTTATGCAAAAGAGAAAGGTTTTAAAGTTATAGTTACAGATCACCACACTTTGCCGGAGGATGAAAAAGATTTGCCTAAAGCCGATGCGATTTTGCATACATACAAGCTTTGTGGAGCAGGAATCTCTTGGGTTTTATCAACAGCGCTTGCTAAGGACTCGATTGCGAGAAGCGAAGATGGTCTCGGCGAGTCCGTCTTAAGTAATAGTACCATTATTGCAGAAGCCGACGATAAACAGTCTGCTCCCTCCGTCATTGCGAGGAGCAAAGTGACGAAGCAATCTATTCTCAAAGGAGTGGATCTCGTCGCTCTAGCAACTCTTGCTGACATTCAAGAGTTGACAGGGTTTAATAGGGCACTAGTTGTCGAAGGATTAAAGCAGTTAACTCGGACTAATCGCATCGGACTTCAAGCACTTTATGACGTAGCTGGGATTTTTGGCAAGCCCATTGGTGTTTATGAAGTTGGTTGGGTTATTGGACCTAGACTAAATGCAACAGGGCGGCTTGAACACGCTCTTGATGCGCTGCGCTTGCTTGTAGTTAAAAATCGAGATAAGGCGTACGAGTTTGCGCGGCGACTTAACTTACTTAACTTTAAGCGCCAACAGATAACTAAAGAGGCGGTTGAGCAGGCAATTGAAGTTGTTAATGCTACTTGGAATAGAGACAGTGCAATTGTAGTTGCGTCGCCGGAGTGGCATGAAGGAGTAATTGGTTTGATTGCAGGTAAGTTAGTACAGCAGTTTAATGCACCAGCGATTGCAATTAGTATGGGAGATGAATTGGCTAAGGGAAGTGCAAGAAGTATTGAAGGAATAAATATAGTTGAACTTCTCAGGACGCAGGAAGAGCTGTTCATAAATGTTGGTGGGCATGCAGGTGCTGCTGGATTTAGCATTCAAAGCGATATGGTTAACAAGTTAAAAGAGCGACTTGGAAAAGTATCTCTTAAAGAATTTGGCGAGGAAGTTAGTGATGAAATTTTAGTTGACCTTGAGCTTGGGTTAGAGTTTATGTCTTGGGAGTTGTATGAGGCTTTGTCGAAATTAAAGCCATTTGGTATGGGAAACCCAAGACCTTTATTCTTTGGCGAGAACGTAAAGGTTTTAGAAAAAAAGGTAGTTGGGAAAAGTGGAGATCATTTGGCACTCACGTTTGAAAACGGTATTCGGGGAATTGGGTTTGGTCTTGGTGAAAAAGTAAGTGAGATTAAAGATGTAGCAAGTATTGTTTATACTCTTGATAAGGATGACTTCCGCGGCGGTAACTCGATGCAACTTAAAATAAAAAACCTCTCCACATAGCATCTAATGAGAGCCCCGCTTTCATCTAGACCGCTAAAAGGTTTTAGGAGTTGAGCTTATGTCTGTGCTAGTAATAATTATAGGAATTTAAGAGGTACCCAAACCGTCTTGAAGGTTGTGAATCGGTACGCTGCAAAAACAAAAAGCCCTGAATTAAATTATCCAGGGCTTTGGGGCTCAGTACAGTAGAGTTGTGACGGTACGCTCAACCATCTGCAAGAACCCTATTGGGTCCAACATCATCCATGCAATGAAGAATGCAAAGATGATGCTGACCACCACCAAAATCTTCCCAGTGGTGAGGAGAATTTTGTCAAACACTACAAACCTCCTGAGTGAGTAAGGTGTTTTTGGGGTGCTAGTAAATCTTAGTCAATGATACATCTTATAGGCTTGTCTGTAAAGTGCTTACTCTTGCACTTAGGTTCTGTTATATCTTCACGAGTTCATGGTGCCCTTTATAGCTGTAGCGCAAACAGAATGGACTTGTTTGCGCGAGCGTATTTTCTTCAACCTGAGGGTGGGGTACTTAATGCCATTAACTAGAGAGCAGAAAGAGAAAGTGGTTAAGGAGTTTTATCAAATTGACGAGTAATAATATACAATAAATTCGTGACTATCCAGAAACGCTCACAGAGGGTAACTAGTGATGAAAAAGAAATACGATCTCGAACAGGTACATGTAGAGGCAACCGGAAGGAAGTGGATATTGGTTTCTTAAGGAGATAGTGAAACTCTGCAATAGAGGGTATGACGGAGAAGAGACCATTAACTCTCTGTGTAATTAAGAGTAAAAGAGGTGTGGTAGGTGTAGTGTCTAAGCGGTAGGGCGTAGTGTCGTAAGAGTGTAGTTGGGTTATTTAATCAGCTAAGAGTTCTATTATTTCTCGTAGTTTGGCTGTAGCTTCTTGCTGAACTTCTGGTGAGTACTTTCTCTGATTCCTTCCTGTCACGGGATTTAGCATTTTTTGGGTGTCTTCTGGGTTCATAGCCAAAGTTCTAAATATTGGAACTGCAGATCTGGCGCGTTGTAATAGTTGTGCGCGATCTTCCTCTTTTACCTCAGGCAACAGCTCCGCTAATCTCTCTTCGTCCAACTTATTAAGCTCGGTTAGTAGGGCTTGTGCTTCTGGGGTAGTCAGTCCGTTGATTTGGTGTCGCAACGCTGGCTCTGCCCGCGTGAAATATCCGCCGTGCCTTTCTTCTCCTTGCAGTGCAACTTTGTCAAAGAGTCTTTGGGTATTGATGGTTTCACCTGGTCTTCCTTCTTCAATTAAAATGTCTGATAGATATATCTGTCCGTCTGGACCTTGTAGGTATTGTCCGTTGTCGCTACGAGGATCGGATAATAGAATCGCTTGCATTATTGCTCCTTTCGCAAAATCTGCTTCTTGCTTTTCTCGAACTGAAGGGTCCTCTGAAAATTGTACGTTAGCGCCATATCCGCGATCCTCTACACCCTCAATATATCTAAAGGTTATTACTGGTAGATTATTAAGTTCGGCTGCTCGGGTTTCCGCCATAGGGACACCGAGTTCGTCGCTTAATATCCAAGCCCCTTCAGTTTGTTTGAATCTGTATTGATATAAGTCAATTAGTTCAGGGTGTATTCCATTGACTTCCTCGGGGGTGCGGATTTCTCTAGTTTGTTGCCTTACAAAGTGGATCGGTAGGATAACAAGGACTTTATTTCCTTTTGCATCGTAAGCAATTCGAAAGTTGGGTACGGCATACTTACCCTCTTTCTTAAAAGCTAAACTTGCCTCTTCGTCTATAGTTAATTCGCTTGGGTCTAGTGGGACTTGTTGCTTTACTTCTGGTGTAGGCGCCATCGTCGGTTCACCTGCTTCTGTTGGATTTGATGGTGGTGTGATGGTTTCGGCAGGGACTGCTTTTTCGTTTGGTTGTGGTTGTATTTGTTGGGGGACTAATTTCTCACCCATTTAATTATTGTATCAATGAATTGTTTTTCCGTGAAAGTGATAAGGGCTTACAAAATAAGAGTTGGTTCGTAAAGATTTAGGAGTTAGTAAAGCTGAAGCCCGGACCCCCTTGGCGAAGGGACCCGGGCTGGACCTTTCAGCTTTTCCCCCACCGGCCTTTTCTGACCGGTTTTTGAACACTCCCGGTTGAGGGAAAACCGGAAGTGTTGATGACGACGGTCGGCTGGTTCGCCCGCTTGTAAAGGGCGAAACCCAAGGCGACTGTCGCCAGGAGCAGAAGTATCACCAGCCACCAAGGTGCTCCTGCC
>JALWZS010000013.1 GCA_027002475.1 bacterium
CCCCTATCCTATTACCTTTTGTAGCGGGTGCTTTGCTTGCATACATCGGCGATCCTTTAGCCGATCGTCTCGAAAAACTGAATATTTCGCGAACCTTATCAGTCGTTGTCGTTTTCTTTGTTGTTTTTTTATTCATCGTACCTTTGATTCTGTTTTTAATCCCATTGGTTGAATCTCAAATCAGATTACTGTTTACTAAAATGCCAGGATATATCGACTGGCTAATGCTCAATCTAGGGCCAATGCTAAAAGACACTCTTGGGGTAGACATTCCTTCCTTTGAATCAGAACAATTAAAAGAAACATTCGCTCAACAATTTTCTGGAGCAGGAAACTTTCTAAAAAGCTTAATACGCACCGTTACTCACTCTGGGTTAGTTGTTGCAGGTTGGGCAGCAAATTTATTCTTAATCCCCGTCATTTCTTTCTATCTACTCAGAGACTGGGATAAGCTTGTAGCCTATATTCGAGATTTAATTCCTAGAAACATCGAGCCAACCGTCTCATTACTCGCAAAAGAATCTAATGAAGTTTTAGGGGCTTTTGTTCGCGGACAAATGTTAGTCATGTTAGCACTGGGAACTATTTACGCTATTGGCTTAAAACTAGTCGGTTTGGAGTTTGCTCTCTTAATTGGTATGTTGGCAGGACTATTGAGCTTTATCCCTTATATGGGATTAATCGTGGGGATTCTCGTCGCTGGCATAGCTGTTTTATTACAAACACATGATCCAACTAATTTACTGTGGGTGAGTTTAGTATTTATCATTGCGCAGGTTATTGAAGGAACATTGCTGACCCCTCTTCTTGTTGGTGACCGAATTGGCTTACACCCTGTTGCTGTTATCTTTGCCGTACTTGCCGGTGGACAATTATTCGGTTTCTTTGGGATTTTACTCGCATTACCTGTTTTTGCCGTGCTTGCCGTCATTATGCGATATTTTCACGGCACTTATATGGGCAGCCACCTTTATAGTGAAAACAATGAAGATTTAATAACAAACAAAAATACCGACTCACTTGAAGAAGCAGATAAGGCTTAAGTTGCAGCATGCATTCCACCTCGCAACAATTAACACTTGATGTCGGACTTCGAGATGGTTTTCGCTTTAAATCTTTTTATACAGAAAAGAATACCAACAATCATCAGTTAATACAGATCTTACAATCCTTCTTAGCCTCTCAAGAACAATCGCAAAACTATCTTTGGGGGGAGCCTAAATCTGGCAAGACACACTTACTTCAGGCCTGTTGCGCGAAAGTAGCAGAAAAGCAGCAACTCATCTCGTATATTCCATTAAAAACTTTTGTGAAGGCAGGCCCTAAAGTTATTACAGGGCTAACTCACTCCCAATTTATTGCTATAGATGATATTGACATCGTGCTTGGCGATAAAAAATGGGAAGTAGCACTCTTTAATCTTATCAATATCACAAGAGAAAATGGACAACGCTTGCTACTAAGTTCAACCCAAAACCCTAGATTGCTTGGCTGTGTGCTACCTGATTTAGCCTCTAGACTAATCTGGGGTGGGAGCTACCAAGTGCAAGCGTTAAGCGATGATGAGAAACCAAAGGCTTTACAAGCACGCGCACAACAGCGTGGATTTGAGCTAACAGACCGTGTAACTGAATACTTATACCGTCGTTACCCCAGAGATATTGAGACTCTCAATATGATTTTAGATACACTGGATAAGGAAAGTCTAAGGCAAAAAACACTCATTACCATACCTTTTGTAAAACAAGTTTTAAAAGATAGTTGACGTCAGCTGTAAATCATATATAATGCGGCACAGCTTGAAAGTACGTTTTATATTTATGCAACACCATCTCGAAGATCCATTTGTTAGTGACTCGTCCTGTTTTTCATAAGTTTATAGCAACACGTTCGGCAACACCCGCTTCTTAAATTTTTTTGAAGCAATTTTAAATTATTGAATAAATAGGTAAATATTATGTCTACAACTACTGGAACAGTTAAATGGTTCAACGAAGCAAAAGGTTTTGGGTTTATTGAGCAAGAGAATGGCCCTGATGTTTTTGCACATTTCAGTGCTATCACTGGTGATGGTTTCAAAACTTTGAACGAAGGCCAAAAGGTTGAGTTCACAGTTACTGATGGCCAGAAAGGTCCTCAAGCAGAGAACATCGT
>JALWZS010000014.1 GCA_027002475.1 bacterium
AAGATGAAACTGGTATCTTTTTCCAAAATCAAACTATTGATGATTTAGTAAATGCGGTTGTGTCTTTTAACAAAGATAAGTTTAATAAAGATGATTTGATAAAAAATGCTAAAAGGTTTTCAAAAGAGATGTTTGTAAATAGATGGAGGGAGTATGTTGATTTACTATCTAAAACTAGTTAGACCAAAACATTGGCTTAAAAATGGCTTTGTGTTACTGGCAATAGTTTTTGCTGGGAAGCTACTGGATGTTAGTAGTTTGGTTAACACTGGCTTGGCTTTGGTTAGTTATTGTTTACTTGCTAGTGGGATTTATGTAGTCAACGATATGCTTGACGCTAATTCAGATAAAAAACATCCTGTTAAAAAATACCGACCAATTGCATCGGGAAAGATAAGTAAAAAGAATGCTGTAGTTTTAGCTATTTTGTTGCTGTTGGGCGGATTTGGTTTATCGTACTTTATTAACTTTAACTTTTTCATGCTAGCGGTTTTATACGTTTCAATGATGATTCTTTACTCGTTAGGATTAAAAGGAGTTGTTGGGTTGGATTTACTGATCGTCTCAGTGGGGTTTGTGATTAGGGCTGCGGCAGGGGCTTTGGCAATTAATGTCTCGTTTTCTCCTTGGCTTTTTGTTTCAGCATTATTTTTAGCACTGTTTTTAATAATTGGTAAAAGACGCAATGAGCTTGGGGTGTTAAAAGAAACGGCTAAAAGTCATAGAAAAAGTTTAAATTCGTACTCGGTTGACATGCTCAATCAACTACTTAGTGTATCTGCCTCGGCTAGCTTACTCAGCTATACACTATATACACTTAACCCATCAACCATCGAAAGGTTTGGGACTGAGAGTTTGTATTTAACTTTACCGATCGTTGTGTATGGCTTTTTCCGATACTTCTACTTGGTTTTTAAAAAGGACTTGGGGGGGGACCCTGCGAACACACTTCTTTCCGACAAACCGCTAATACTAACTATAGTGCTTTGGGCTTTGTCTGTTATTGGTATAATATATGGGACTTAAATGTAATGAAAAGATATGAGCCTATCTTAACGATAATTGTTGCGACGTTTGACTTTCTGGCGGTTTTCAGTGCTTTTATAGTTGCTTACTTCTTTAGGGATTGGCTCAATTCAGCTAAGCTTGTTAGCCTAAGTGAATTTGCGACATTTGCGTTTATAGTCGCACTACTTTATTTGTTGATTTTTGCCTTTTTTAGAATGTACTCTTCTAGCTCGCGTAGGGATTTATCTGAGCAATTATTACTGGCAGTCTTTAGTAGTATCACTGCAACAATGCTAGCTGGTGCAGCAATTTATTTTGGACGACAATTTGATTACTCAAGACTGATTATTGGTATTGGGATGCTCTTGTCTATAGTTTTTGTGTGGATTTTACGAGTGGCTCTTTGGTGGATTGAGAAATGGATGTTTGCAAAAGGGAAATTATTATCCAGAGTATTAATTATTGGTGGTGGTGGCGACACAACATTAATGGCTATTAACGGTTACAAAATAGAAGAGAAAAATGGATACAGATTGGTTGGTGTAGTGCTCCTTACAAAATCAGGAGTTACTGAAATAGAGTCCGTTCCAGTGATTGGATATTTAGATGATATGGACATTTCAAGGTTAAAAGAAGATTATAAGATAAATGAGGTTGTTGTTTCCGACTCTATTCCCAATGAAGAAGTGGTTAGAATTGTAAACGCATGTGAAGAATTAGGCATTGAGCTAAAGTTTTTGCCTGACATTTATAGCTCTGCAATGTCAAGGCTTCGAACAGACACTTTAGCCGGTATGCCAATAATAACGCTGCAACCTACATCTTTAACTGGTTGGATGGTAATTGCAAAACAGATAATTGATTTGGTTGGGGCAAGTGTTGGGCTTTTATTACTAAGCCCCTTACTAATAATTACCGCTATAGCGATTAAGTTAGACTCAAAGGGACCAGTGTTTTTTGTACATAAAAGGGTTGGGCAGTTTGGTCAAGAGTTTGGTTTGATTAAGTTTAGAAGTATGAAGA
>JALWZS010000015.1 GCA_027002475.1 bacterium
CAACAAACCTATCTGGGAACTCCTTAGCAAACGCATCTACCCGTGTTGACTCCCGAAGGTCTGCAGTAACCACCCAAATGCGGTCATTAAGCTCACCTGCTTTAACAAGTCCTTGCCCAAACCCGTTTCGGTTAGATTCTTTTTCTTCGACTGGAAAGTTGATTATTTTATCCATCTTGCTCTAGCTCCTCTAATGCTTTTTCTAGTTGTTCATTGCTAAGTGGTTTCCCGTGCCACTGCGGTTTGTTTTCCATAAACGACACTCCTTTTCCTGGAATTGTATTTGCAATGATTGCATTTGGCTTATCGCTAGACTCTTTAGCTACCGCAATAGAATGCATTATCTCAAAGTAGTTGTGCCCATCAATCTCTTGCACGTTCCAATTAAACGCTTGGTACTTTTCTTTTAAACTATCAAGTGGCATAACATCTTTTGTAAACCCATCGATTTGAATGTTATTTCTATCAACAATAACTATTAAGTTTGACAATTTATACTTTGCCGCAAACATCATCGCTTCCCACCAGTTCCCTTCTTCGTGTTCACCATCACTCCCTACACAAAAGACCTTATACTTTTTATTCTCACGCTTACCGACAAGTGCCATCCCTGCTGCCTGGCTTAAACCGCTCCCAAGTGGACCAGACGAGGTTTCAAGACCTGGCAAAGCCGTACGGTGAGGATGCCCTTGCAAAGGCGAGCCCAACTCTCTAAGTGTCCAAAGCTTGTCCACAGGGAAAAAGCCGCGTCTAGCCATAGCCGAATAAAGACCAGGACAAGTATGCCCATTAGAAAGAACAAATCTGTCCCTACCCGCTAAGCTAGGATTTCTTGGATCGAGCTTCATCAAACCGCTAAAAAACAGTACTGCAAATATATCCGCTAGCCCCATTGCACCAGCAGGATGACCGCTTCCTGCAACATTAACCATCTTAACAATATCTTTTCTAATTTGCGTACCCGTCTCTTTTAACTCATTAATTTCCATGTCCCTTACATGTTACCTTAATAGCCCCCCAAGAGACAATGAGATAGAATTACCTTGTGCCTAGTCTATTAAACAATATCCGAAAAACCATATCCTACTGGATACAAAATCCGTTAGTTAATTTAGCCTTATATCTTTTGAACTCTTATATTCTTTCAATTTCACTAGTAGTTTTAATTGCAATTCCCGAAATAAATTCTAGTCTATGGAACGTTAAACTAAATCAGTTTGTCAGCAACAAATGGTTTGTTCTAATCTTTTTCTCTCAACTTGCAATACTAGTGCTAATAAAATTAAAGAAAGAATCAAAGTTAAATCTCATCTACAAAACATTAATGCTACGCCACTTAGCTGTCACTTTCCTTATACTGCAAATCCTTACTCTCATGCTATTTAATAATTCACCGCTAACAAGAATGCTGTTTCTAACCTCAACTTCCATTTTGATTACTATTCAATTTACCGTTATTGTAAGCAACACTCTAACAAAAGGCTCCTTAAAAAAGATCCAAGAGATTGACGTGAAAAACCATAAATTCGAACTGCTTGGATTTTTGCTCCCAACAGTCTTAATCGGCGCTTTTTACCTGGTTTTTGTGATATTGCGGCACCATACCTTTTCCACTCATGCTTGGGACCTAGCCTTATATGATCAATCCGTTTGGCTTTTTAGTAAATTTAGCACAGGTACAAACACAGTTATAGGACTTAGTGCATTTGGCGACCATCTCGAGTTACCAACTTTACTTTTAGCACCTTTGTATTGGATGTACTCATCTCCCTATGTGCTCCTTGTTGTACAAGTGATAGCAATATTGGTTGGTGGCATCCCTATTTACAAACTAGCAAAAGAAAAGTTGCAATCATCAATTGCCGCAAGCTTTCTTTTAACCAGCTATCTTTTATTTTTTGGTATCCAAAGTGCTTTAAATTTTGATTTTCACCCATTGGTCTTAGCGCTACCGTTTCTATCTTATGCTTTATATTTCCTCGAAAAAAAACGCATGCGCGCTCTTGTTGCAACAGTACTCCCAATACTTTTAATCAAGGAAAATCTATCGATGTATACATCATTTATTGGTCTATACCTAGCTTTAAAAAAGCGGTACCGGAAAATAGGACTTTTTATTTTATTAGGCTCGCTAATTTACTTTTTATTTACAGTTAAACTTTTACTTCCATTTTTATTGCAGTCTCCATATAAACATTTCTTGTTTAAAAACTGGGGTGGAGACTTCTTTAGCGCATTTATTAATATAATCGCAAATCCGCTACTTGCGTTTAAAACGCTAGTGACTCCATCAATAAAGTTAGAGACCATCCTTATGGCGTTAGGCTCAGGTGCTTTTCTTATATTTATCGCTCCAAGTTATCTATTTTTAATGATTCCACTGTTTGTAGAGCGGTTCTTAAGCACAAAGCACGCAACATGGCTACCTATATTCCATTACTCTTCACTGATGGCACCTTACATTACATTTGCAGGTATAACCGCTATAGCAAGTATCAGTCGGCACATCAAAAAAAAGTCTTATGTACTAACTTTACTACTTTCTACAACCGTTTTAATGAGTACCATACTTATTAATTACCGAGGATACAAAGAGCCCATTGCAGGACCATTCCTGTCGTTTTCTAAGTACGGATTTATGTTTTCGCCCAAGGACAAATGGTCTGATGTCTCGTCTATAAACGATGCAATCTCGTTAATAGAAAAAGATGCCAGTGTAGCATCACAAGACGCAATACTCCCCCACCTAACACACCGTAGTGAGTTATATCAGATTGGAAAATACGACTTTGATGCAATAAAACCTAAGTACGTACTAATCAATGAAGAGCTTGGCAGTTGGCCGCTACCAAAAAGCGAACTCAAACAGTTAGTAAACTACTACTTGCAAGTCAGTGACTACGAGCTTGTCTTTTCGAAGAATAAAACTTATTTATTTAAAAGGATACAGTAGCTTAGCAGTTATCCTCTAGACCCTCGATCATCTTAATTGTATCTAAAACTTCATGAGGTTCATCAACAATATGGTAAACCTTTAGTGCTTCCTCCCTTATTTTCATATTTGCTGCAAATGCCTCCATTATTTGGTGCCACCAACTACCAAACAAGATCAAATGCTTGTGGCAACCATAATGAAGTCTTGCAAGCCCCCACGCCATACCAAACTCTGAAACTGTCCCTGTTCCACCATTCATAACTAAATAAACATCGCCGAGTTCAATAAGTTTTAGTGTTCGCTCTAAATACGTCCCTGTTTTGACCTCCTCGTCAATTTCATTGCCCGGATCTCGCCCTTCAAAGTTAAGTGTTGCATCGCTACCAGACGGATACAAAGTAACACCAATGGCACGCCCTCCAACCGATTTAGCGCCCATAGTTGCGGCCTTCATTATTCCAGGACCACCACCGTCAACAATGGTATAACCAGCTTCAGCAAGAAGCTTTGTTGTTTCAAATGTCTTTATATATTCAGGAGCATCTTCCGGGTAATCTGCGTGCCCAAATACTGTAACGTTTTTTATCTTCATATCAACTAACTAAATCAACTAATGCTTTATACTCTGCTTCGGGATCATCTGTATCCAAAAT
Source organism: bacterium (assembly GCA_027002475.1). Taxonomy (GTDB): domain Bacteria; phylum Patescibacteriota; class 4484-211; order 4484-211; genus JALWZS01. Next base: position 3,589 of record JALWZS010000015.1, read on the forward strand.
GTCACTGCCAACCGCAAAATAGTTTGCCCCAGCCTCAAATGCCTTAACTATAGTTTCTTTGTTTATACCCCCATCAACTTCTATATTTAATCGTGGGAACCTGTTTCGAAGTGTTCGAATTTTATCTAAAACCGCATCGTCAAACTCTGCTCCTTGAACTCCTACCTCATGCGCCATAAGCAATACAACGTTAAGGCTTGGAACAAGTGTCATATCTAAATCATCAAGATCTGTATCTATACTAAGGGCAAGTCCGACTTCCATCCCCAACTTACTAGTTAGCGTAACAAACCTTTCCTGGTCTTCCATCTCTTCAATATGCCCAACTAGTCTTGAAGCCTTAGCCTTATACCAATCCTTAATATAATCTGTTGGTTCCTCGGTCATAAGGTGAACTTCGATTTGCGGTAAGATGTCCACCTCTCTTATAATCTTCGCTTCACAGCACGTGATTTCAGGAGCAAAGTATCCATCTACGTAATCGATTTGAATTGTATCTACAAACGACTCAACCGAGGCGACCTTGCCCTCAAAGTCTCTTAGTGTATCGGTTAGTATTGCTGGTATTACTTTTGTTGTAAGCATATTTTTAAACCTCCGGAATGTCCGAATGCTCTAACTCATTTATCTTATCAATCCTTCTTTGATGTCTAGGTAGATTACTATATGGTGTTTTCAAAAATTCTTCAACTATCAATCTTGCGTGCACCATATTGAAAAAATCAGCCGCCAACGCCAAAACATTTATATCATCGTCTTTCCTAGCAAGTTTAACATGCTGAGCATTAATGGCAAGACCTGCACGAATTCCGATAAATTTATTTGCAACAATCGACATACCAATCCCACTACCACAAATTAAAACCGCCCTTTCGACTTCTGGATGGCCCTGCATGTAATCAACGGCTCCAATAGCGTAATCAACATAATCGTCCATAGGATTAACAGTTTTAGGACCCAAATCGATCCACTCTACACCACCAGGAATGTCGTAACTTTGCTTTTTTAGCTTCTCTTTCATCTCAAAGCCTCTGTGGTCGGAAGATATTATGACTTTCATTCGTTTTGAAGTGGTACTACTGAAATGGTTGGAACTGGCATCACTGGAGTCGCAGTCGGTGCCGCAACCGGAATACAGTAAATCTTGTCCTCACCTAATTTCACCAAATTTTGTTTTTCTTCATACAACATATTGGTTAGCAATGCTATAACAACAACAAGCAGCATAATTAACAGTACCAACGCAGTTGTCAAATTGAATCGACCATCAACCCCAGTTTTCTTTTTTCGTGTTGCTGCCATCTACACCTTAGGATACGGATATATGCTCATAGTGTCAAGAATACACTTCTTATTACAATTCTGGTATCTTTATAAAGTGGTTGATTTATTAATTAATATTGGACTTCTGGCAATAGGCGCAGTTATTCTGGTAAAGTCGGCAACGCTACTTGTGACTGCAATCTCCTCAATCAGTAGATACTTAAAACTCTCGGAGTTCACAACAGCCTTCATCATCATGGGGGTCATTACATCAATTCCAGAACTTGCAGTTGGGATAAGTTCTGGCCTTGAAGGCAATCCCACACTAGCGCTAGGCACAGCACTTGGTAGCAACATAACCGACTTGACTCTTGTAATTGCAATCCCAATTATTTTGGCGGGTGGCATTCGCGTTAGATCTTTAATCACAAGGAAAGACGCACTGCTTATGTCTGTTTACGCCTTTATTCCATTTGCAATGCTCTTTGACGGCTCGATATCGCGGCTTGATGGAGTTGTATTAATTATTTTTTATGGACTTTATATTGTGCGGCTAGCGTCTCAAAGAACATACTTTAGTAAACATGAAAATCACATAAAAAAACATGAAGCAATCAAACAACTAATTATTTTTGTCCTAGCAGTTATAGCACTATTTGCATCAAGCGAGCTTGTTGTTAATGCATCGGCAGGGATTGCTATTGACCTTAATATCCCAATAATATTGGTTGGATTAGTTGTTGTGTCTACGGGCACATCACTACCAGAACTAGCACACGGACTAAAAGCAGTCTCGACACATCACAATCGTCAAATACTAGGTGATGTCATGGGGAGTGTTGTTGCTAACTCATCCTTAGTAATCGGAGTAACAGCAATCATTTCCCCTATACCAGCACTTAATTTTGACGAAGTAGTAATAACAATACTAATACTCGCACTTGTGATTATGATGTTTATCTTTGGCGTCTATAACGATAAACATCTAACAATAAAAGAAGCACTCATTTTGCTTTCTATTTATATTTTCTTTTTGCTTTCCGAGTTTGCTGTAGAGTTCATCCACCTAGCAATGAAATAAACTATGTATAATAAACGTAATGAAGCTTACAACATCGAACTTTAACGCCGTACTATCAAGCACTCCAGAAAATAAAGTAACAAACCTTCTTGATTACATAACACACTTAAAAGAAGTTGCCGATCAAGATAGCTACGACACTCCAGAGACAAGCATTAACCTACCTAAAGACAAAAAGTTGCTTGATGAAGTTTTGAAAATGAGCAATCAGGTCATTACACCGGAGTTAAAGTATCACATTTTAATTGGTATTGGTGGGTCTAATCTTGGGACAAAAGCCATTTACGATGCACTTTTGGGACATTTTGACATCGTCCAACCACAACGTCTCCCACGCATGATTTTTGTTGACACAGTAGATCCTAAGTACCTAAAAGCCTTACACGATTTTATAAGGGAGAATGTTGACCATCCAGAGCAACTACTTGTTACAGCGGTAACTAAATCAGGGACAACCACTGAAACCATTGCGAACTTAGAGATAATTCAAAAAGAATTTGACCACACTACATCCAGACTTGTTTTAATATCAAGCGAGAGCTCACCACTAACGAAGTTAGCAAAAGAGGAAAAGTACAATCACTTAACACTCCCCGATTCAACAAGTGGTAGGTATTCAGTTTTTAGTGCAGTTGGTTTATTCCCCCTTGTTACAGTTGGGATTGATATCGAAATGCTTCAAAAGGGTGCGCAAAGTATCACAGACGAATGCTTAAATACGGATCTAAGTAAAAACCCAGCAGCAAGGTCGGCATTAACTCTATACCACTACATGAAAAAGGGGCACAATATTCACGACACATTTGTATTTCATCCAGAACTAGAGTCTCTTGGACGATGGTACCGGCAACTCATGGGTGAAAGTATTGGAAAACGAGTTGATTTAGACGGACAGGAAATACATGCAGGCATGACGCCAACAGTATCAGTTGGAAGTACCGATCTTCATTCAGTTGGGCAACTTTATCTTGGAGGTCCTAACGATAAAGTCACAACATTTGTGTCTACAAACCACGACATTACCGACATTTCGGTACCAAAAGAACTCTCAATTCCAACCGCTGTAGAGGATATTGCAGGAAAAAAGGCTAGCAGTATTATGCATGCAATACTAAAAGGCGTGCAGAAAGCATACAAAGCCAATAACCTTCCATTTATGGATGCACAACTAGAAACAATATCAGAGTATGAACTTGGTCAATTTATGCAATTTAAAATGATAGAGATGATGCTTTTATCAAACCTTTTAAATGTAAATGCTTTTAATCAACCAAATGTAGAAAGCTATAAAGAAGAAACCCGTAAAATCCTAAAAGAGCTGCGGGGAAGTAACTCAATTATTAACGGATAAACCCAACCTTAGAAAGCGGCCAGTATCTAAAAAAGGCGTGCCCAATAATGTCTTTTCTTTTTACAGTTCCCCAACTGCGAGAATCGCTGCTAACGGGACGATTGTCCCCCATAACAAGATACTCGTCTTTAGATAAAGTATATGGAACTCCTTCTTTTAAGAACCGCTGTCCACTTGTTTTGACACCATCTTTTAGATAATCCTCGCTTAACATAACGCCATTAATGTAAACGTCGCCATTTTTTATCTCTACAGTTTCACCAGGAAGCGCAATTACCCGCTTTATCAAAGGCTCAGTGTGAACAGGGCTATGTACGATAACTACCTCTCCTCGCTTTATATCATTAAAATACCTTGTCACCTTTTCCGTAATAACACGATCGCCAGTAGTAAAGTTAGGCAACATACTTGCTCCATGGACTTCATGGGTTTGTGCCACAAAGTAGTAAAACAATAAAAATATCAACAGGGCCGTTGCAAAATTGACTATTAGCTCAAATATAAAGTTTTGTTTTTTTATTGTCTTTTTATCCAACTTATCCATATTCAAGTGTTTATTGTAATCCATACAACCAAATGAATACACCACTAAATAGAAACGTCAATACTCTTTTCTGAGAGTATATTACGCTTTTGTAGAAATCGAGTCCCCCAAAGCACAGTTAAATAGGCAATAATTGCATAAATAACACCCAAAGTAGCATCTGTAACATAGTGTTCCCCAAGGTATATAACTCCTACAAAGATCAAAACCAAGTAAGCGACAAAACAATTACATACTTAAGGTATCAAAGCAACATAAACGCCCCTGCAATAAAAACGACTAACATAACGCCAAAAAACACGGCTGTCGTTTGTGTAGTACCGCTTTTTGGCAAATAACCTGTTGGCGTTGGAGTTAGTGTATTTGCAGGAGTACTAGTTATTGATGTGGTCGGACTTGGCGTTAACGTCCCGCTTGGAGTTGGCGTAATATTATTGTCTCGCGCCACTATAAAAGGTGAAAACCCAACAGGCTTTCCGCAAATTTGATTATCTACTGGATTTACAAAAGACGTTACGTCTTGCCAACTATCATTATGAAATTCATAAAGCCCAAGCTGCCCTTCTGTCAAACCAGCACTTGACACTTCCGACTCCAAGTACGGCAAACAAACAGTCATATTATTGCAACCCAAACTTATAGGGCGAAGATCAAAATTAGATTTAAGCGATGTATATTGACTTGTTAGTTGACCTGGAGGACTATCAAACACGTTAACCGCTAACTTCCCGCCATCATAAACAGATTCACAACGTACAATAACCTCACCAATAGAAACCATTTCCTTTTTCTCTGTGGCTTGATTCATTTTCCTTGGAAGTTCTATTGTTACCTGTGTTGGTCCCATTGGCACAAATACACTGGGGGTAGGAGTAGTTAAAGTTGGCGTAGGTTCGCTTGTTGGCGTTGGGGTTACAGATATAGCATCACCCACAACATACTCCGCACCATCGACATCATTCCAATAATAATCTTGTAACTTGCCGGTCACTGTCACATTCAAAGTGCCATCGGTCAACTCAATATAAAGCATTGCGACTTGCGCTTCTTTAACTCCATATTCGTTATGAGTTAAAGTGCAACCATTTTCTTCCTGTGAAATTGCGCTAAAGTCCGTCTTATTACAAGAAATATCCTGTAATATCCCACCAGTCACAGTAACCGAAAAATCGGCAAGCCAAACGTCTTTGGGTGAAGTAAATGATATTGGGACACCGACCATATCCCCACTCGCACCACTAACAACATTTCCCAGCAGAAAATATGAGCCGACAATTATCGCAATAGCGAGAAGAATGACTTTTTTCATAGTTTAACTGTAGAGCCTACAAGCCAAAAGGTCAATTTTTTCAAAACTTAAACCCATTAGATAAATAGAAATATACCCATGGCAAGAAGAAGTAACACACTAACTCCAAAAGCTAGCGTCGTAGAGGTAACACCACTTTTTGGAAGCAACCCACTTGGTGTTGGCGTAGATGTTTGCGACTGACCAGGCGTTAGTGTTGGGGTCCCTGAACCAGGGTTTGCACCATCATTTACTGAATTACCAATAACAAACGGGGAAAATTCGCTTGGGCGACCACAAATCTTATTGCTTTCCGTATCGATATAGCTTGTGATATTTTGCCAACTGTTATTGTAGAAGTGGTATAGCTGTAATTCATCTTCAGTTAATAATGCATTATCTACCTCTGCCTCATCGTAAGGTAAGCACACGGTAATTAGATCGCACTTAAGAATGCTTGAAGTAATGTCGTAATTCGTTTTTAGAATACTTAAGTCACTTGTAATTTGACCAGGCGGCGACTTTAATACATAAATCGTTAACGTCCCAGCTTCGTCTACACTTTCACATCTTATAGTTGCAGTTCCTGCAGCGGTTTCAACATCTAGCTCTGTAGGGTGTTGAGTGTTTTTGGGAATACTAACAGTAATAGGATTTATCGCAGGCTCTGGAGTTGGAGTTGGGGTTGGCTCATCGGTTGGAGCTGGAGTTGAGGTTGGGGTTGGAGTAACTGTTTGGGCGTCTTGGTTGTACACAAAGATATCACCAAACCCATTAGTATCCCCTTCGACTATGTTGGTTGCGTATGAGTAAAAAGCAATATACTGCCCATCTGAGCTAATCGACGGATAGTAACTAAAGCTGTCCGCTTCTCCGCCGTCCGATGTAATACTTACCCTTTTAGTAATAAACGATTCACGTTGGTGGTTAACAAACACATCCACTTGCCCGTTGGTATCTCCTTCAACAAGATTTGTTGCTCTTGATTTAAACACAACGTACTGCCCATCTGCACTAATTCGAACACTTTGCTCATCTACACCATCACCACTTGAGTTATTCGCTTGTGTCCCATCAGTAGCAACACTTACTCTCGAGGTCTCTCCAAGTTGGCGGTCATAAACAAAGATATCGCGCACCTCGTTTGTATCTCCAGGAACTAAGTTAGAAGCAACGGACTCATACGCAATAAAACTCCCATCATCATCAATTGACGGAAACGCGCTTCCACCGTTTGCTTGCTCCCCAGAAGAGCTAACGCTAATTCGTTCCGTTGTTCCATTTACCCGATCTCTTAAGTAAATATCGCTAACACCGTTATTGTCTTGTGGCACCATGTTAAGAACACAGCTACATGAATCACCGCTACACGTAGCCGTTGAGTTAACACAACTATCTGCAGTTAACACATCACTTGAACATGTACATGAACCACTAACTGGTCCTTCAGGGACATAAGGCAAAAGATTATCTGCCGTAGATGTAAATGCCACATAACGCCCATCTACACTCAGGCTAGGATGTAGGTTTTCTCCATTAGCTTCATCGCCATCTGTGCTAATGCTAACTCGCTCGGTAACTCCAGTTGAATGTGTGTGCACAAAAATATCACGCTTACCGTTAGCGTCCCCAGCAATCAAATTATCTGCAGCAGACTGAAAAGCAATAACCTGCCCATCACTACTGATATTTGGATAAAAGCTATGATCATTAGCCTGCGTGCCATCACTTGCTACGCTAACTCGAGTTGTAATGCCGGTATCTCTATCATAAAGGAAGATATCCTGAGCACCGTTGGTATCACCAGCAACCAAGTTACTTGCATAAGATTCGTAAGCAATGTAACGACCATCAGCGCTAATAACTGGGGTGTCACTTTCCCCATTGCCCTGAGTTCCCCCACTGCTTTTACTAATTAAATACGTCTCGCCTGTTTGCATGTCACGCAAGAAAATGTCCTTAAAGCCATTGACGTCGCCATCAACTAAGTTGCTTGCTAGCGAAGCAAACACAATATAGCGTCCATCCTCATTAATGTCGTTACGGCTAGACATATTGTTAGCCTGAGCCCCTGCAGAACTAACACTCACCCGCTCTACAATTGTTGCTGATTGAGAAAAGACACTAGTGTTTTTTAACGAAAACCATAGGGTAAACCCAAGAAGTAAAGTGCTAAACAGAAAAGTTTTTATTAACAACTTCTTATTCATATACAAATAATATATGGCTTAAACGCCTATGATAAGGGTACAACAAATACATCTATTCTGCAATGCAAAAGCCTAGAATAACGTCCCTACCAAGTAAGCCACAAAAGCAGCAACGGAACCAACAGATAAGACCTCAACAAGATCTTTTATTAAACTGCCACCTGATATTTTCCACCGCAGTATTCCCAAAAGAAGCAACGCCCCACCCGTCGAAAGGATTGATATTAAAAATTGGTTTGTTGCAGTCCCTAACAGTAGATAAGGCAGTAGCGGTATTAGCCCAAAAAATATGAATGATATAAACGTTGCAAGACTAGTTAACCCAATTCTTTGTTTTTCATCAAAGTTCATGTTAAGTTCATTGTTCATCATAAACTCAATCCAGTACTTTTTATTTCTACTCATTATCTTAGCCATTCGCTGAGCCTCTCGCTGCCTAAACCCCTTTCTTTGTAAGAGATACACTGTTTCACTTAATTCAAATTTAGCGTTCTTACGAACATCATCGGCTTCGATCTTTTTGTTCCTGAAGTATTGTTCCTTTTGGGCACGAAGCGCCAAAAAGTTTCCTAACGCCATAGAAACCGCATCACCAAAAAGGTTAGCAAAGCCAAAAACCAAAACTGCAATCAAAGGGATTGTTGCGCCATCAATGCTTGTTTTAGCACCAACAAATCCAGCAACAACAGAAAAAGTGGTAACAATACCATCAGACGCACCATAAACTATCTCAGTAACGTAGGATGAAACCCTTGAAAGAGAGTGATCGTTTTTTAAGTGATTATCAAGATCCTTGCGAGAAAAACGGGCAGAACTCATATATTAAATGTAACATAAAATGTGACATAAAAAGGATAACACCTACGCACTCATTCACATACACCCTACTCACTAAATATCAAGCCATGTGAGTAGGTGTCTCCTCACCATTTACGCCTTTGGGCGTGCAATGTTCACAACTAAGGTTCGACCATTGAAATCTTTTTGGTTAAACTCTTCAATTGCTTTTTGCGCTTGCTCGGCACTAACCATAGTTACAAAGCCAAAGCCCTTGCTACGACCACTATCGCGCTCAGTAATAACAACTGCATCTACAACTTCACCAACACCACCAAAAAGCTCAGTTAGCTGGTCTTTATTTACGCTGTAAGGCAAGTTGCCTACGTATAATTTTGAATCATTCATCTTCTATCACCTCCTTTGCATAGCCCATAAACTAACCACATTTGAAAATCGATATTACTAAGGAAAGTCAAAGAGGGTTCACGTTTGCGAGTCTATCGCCTACTATTATACAGCAGTAACACAAATAGACACTAGCTACGCATAAACTGAATATCGTTCCAGTCCCAAAGCCTATCAGGATTACTATCTACGTTCATCGGAGTTACATTCCAAACCCACACAGCTTGGGAGTTTGCACCCTTGTAGTGGATGAGGGTTGAAACCGATCCTAGAACGAATAATGCTACAATGTACGCAACAAACGCCTTGTTTACTCGACGATTATTTTCTTGTAAAAATCGTCCTAATTGCAACAGAACCAAGAATACCGCGACAACCACAGTTTCAGTTAGTAACCTTGGGCCAAATGAATGCCCGCCCCACCAGTGAGGGAATGCCGCTACAACAATAACTTGCATTAGCATAACACCAAGCAACATCACTTCAGAAAGCAATATCTTTCTGACAATCAGTCTGTAGAGGGAAACGGCTAGGGGAACAAGAATCCATGAGCAGTAAATAAAAAGACCCCGCTGAGGGCTGACCAAAACTCCTGCTATCGTCTGCACAGATAGACTGGAAATTCCTATTCGTGATCCTGCAAAATATGGAGGAAAGGGCGTGCCGTAAGCAAAAGAGTGAACTAACAATATTACTCCAAAAGTTATCCCAGCAGTCACAAACAATAACAAAAAACGCACCTTCAGCTTGATTAAATAATAAAATACAAATGCAGCAATAATAACTAGGTTGGTCGGTCGCATCATATATGAAAGAACAACCATCACAGTCGCCAGGGATAACAAGAGTGGTTTGTGCTTTTTAGACTTTTCAGCTCCTAGAAGAAATGCTCCACTTAAAGTAAGCAAAAATATCGAGCCGGTATGTGACCACAACGCCCTACTTGCAACAGACCATACTGGTGTTGCAAACGCAAATATTAGACTTGCAAGTAGCGAAAAAAACACACTTCCCAACCATCGCATACTCATAAGAAAAACAACAAACACACTAATGGCCATTAAAGACGAAGCGATTGATTGTTCCATATTACTAGCAGTTATGTTAGGAGAATGCCTCTTGAGATAATCATACATATCAAGCCCGCGTACATCTTGGTTGTAATCTATCCATTTATAAAAAGGCACTGATAGTAATACTGTACCAACTGGAAAGAAACTAACAATTTTATTATTTTTATTCACAAAGAAATGATAATCTTCTACACTGACGGTTGGGTATTCGTTAAAGTCAAAATCACCAGAACGAATAAGACTAAACGCTAAGTGTGTAGTCCAAAGTGAGTCGTATGAAGTTTCTACAGGACTGTTGATATAGATATTAAGCACAAGTAGCGACAGCGCCAAACCAATTAATACGTGCTTAACTACGGTCACTTTTTGATTATACTGTACTTGAGTTATCTGGGTTAAAATAAAACAATGGAGAAACCACTGCCCGAGTCAAAACGATCTAAGAACTTTGAAACATTTTACGCCTTTTCTCTCGCATGGCAGTTAGGGTTTTTAATCGCTGTACCACTAGCAGCTTTTATTGGTATTGGCATCTGGCTTGATAGTAAATTTAATACACAGCCGCTACTAACATTATTAGGACTTTTAGTTGGGCTTTCAGTAACAATTTATGAGGTGTATCATGTAATGGATCCTTTAATAAGAAACGATAAAAAAGATGCTTAACATAGACTTACGCCCCGAATATGTTATATCCATTCATGGCTTCTTACTAAGTAACAGCTTTATTACATCTGTAGTCGTTGTATTAATACTGTCGCTTTTTTCTTTTTGGTTTTACCTGCATGTTAATGACCATAAACATATCTTTGTTAATGCTATACGCATCATAATTTACGAACTATTAAAACTAACAGATGCGGTCACACGGAGTCGTAAACTTTCTAAAAAAATCCTTCCCCTTATTGCTACGTTTTTCATTTTTATAATTACAGCTAATTTATTCGAATTAGTGCCAGGCTTTCTAGGGTCTTTTTACATAGAGACCGAAGATATTCGTATATCTTTGCTTCGCTCTCCAAACAGTGATCTTACAACAACGTTAGCACTTGCAATAATTTCAGTTGCTGCAATACAACTTTTCTCTATTCAAGCACTTGGCATAAAAGGGTACCTAAAAAGATTTATAAATCTTACTAACCCAATCAAGTTTATTCTTGGTTTTTTTGAACTCATTTCCGAAACGGTCAAAGTATTGTCATTTTCATTTAGATTGTTTGGAAACATCTTTGCGGGCGAGGTTTTGCTTCTTGTAATCGCCTTTCTAATCCCTTATATTATTCCTCTGCCCTTTATGATTCTTGAAGTCTTCGTAGGAACAATTCAAGCTTTTATCTTTTCTGTTTTAACATTAACGTTTATACGCACAAGTACAATTAAGCACCTTGACCAAAATCACTCCAAGGAGGTGGTAGCAACATGATAGAAAATTCAGCAGCTCTCGTCATGGGTATTGGAACAATAGGTCCAGCCCTTGCAATTGGCGCAATAGGCGCGGCATCAGTAATGGCAATGGCCCGCAATCCAGAAAATTCGGAGCGAATTCAGCTTGCAATGATTATTGCAATTGCTTTTGCGGAAGCTATAGCTATCTACGCGTTGGTAGTCGCCTTGATTATCAAATTTGTAAACTAAAAAGATGGAACTACTTGGCAACCTAGGCATAAACGTAAATTTATTAATAGCCCAAATAGTTAACTTTGGGTTACTTCTTCTTATACTAAATAAGTTTTTATACAAACCAATTATCAAAAGAATTGAAGAAGACGAACAAAAGTTACAACGAGCTGAAACAGAAACTAAAGAATTAGAAACCAAAAAAGAAGAGTTTGAAAAAGAACGCAAGATCGAGCTAGCTAAGGCTCGCAGGAAATCACAAAAAATAATTAAAGAAGCGGAACAAATTGCAAAAGAGATAAGAGAAAGAGCTAAAAAAGAAACCGAAGAAGAGAAAAAGGCAGTTATTGCTCAGTTAAAATCTCGTCTTAAAAAGTAAGTATGACAAAGGGCAAACAGGCAAATCACAAACAAGACATTGGAAGAATCTCCTCGCTTTTTGCCGGGGTAGCGCGAGTAACTGGATTTAAAAGCGCTAAGTTGCATGAAGTTATAGTAGATAGTCGTGGCAATGATGTTGGACTAGTTATTGGGTTTACTAAAGATTACGTTGAGGTGTTGCTGTTTGATGAGTTTTTAGATCCTCAGACCCCACTACTCTTAAGTGGTAAAGAGTTTACAGTCCCTATTAATGATGACATTCTTGGTCGCGTAATAGACGGTCTTAGTAAACCCATTGATATGTTTGGCAAATTGGAAGGTAAGCGTTTTCCAGTGTTTAGAGAAGCTCCAGCAGTTATGGATCGTGAACCAGTTAAAGTCCCATTATCGACTGGCATTAAAATAATCGATACCAATTTACCTTTAGGAAGGGGTCAACGAGAGTTAATTGTTGGAGATAGGAAGTTGGGTAAAAGCACAATTGCAATCGATACTGTTTTAAACCAAAAACGAGTAGATCCAAAAGTATACTGCGTGTATGTCGTAATAGGACAAAAAGAAAGCCAATTGAAGGATTTACTGTCTATACTAGATCGCCATAACGCTTTCCTTTACACAACAGTCGTTGCGGCAACAGCGGGATCATCTTATGCAAATCAGTACCTTGCGCCTTTTGTTGGCACAGCAATTGCTGAGTATTTTCGCGATAGTGGCAAAGACGCACTAATCGTTTACGACGATTTATCAAAGCACGCCAAAGTTTACCGAGACATTTCACTATTACTTAAAAGGGCTCCCGGTCGTGAGGCATATCCAGGTGATGTGTTTTCACTTCACGCCAAACTACTTGAACGTTCAGCAAAGCTGTCAAAGAAAAAAGGCGGCGGCTCTTTAACTGCCTTGCCAATAGTTGAAACATTAGAAGGAGATATCAGCGCCTTCATACCAACAAATATTATTTCCATAACCGACGGGCAAATATACCTAGAAAGGGGCTTATTTGAAAAGGGCTTTATACCTGCAGTTAATGTGGGTCTTTCTGTATCACGCGTTGGCTCAGCAGCACAACCTGACATACTAAAAGACGTAACAAGCGGTATCCGATTGGCACTCGCCCAACATAAGCAGCTACAAAAGCTTTCTCAACTTGAAACAACAGTAAGCGATAAGATGCAAAAATCTATTCACCGTGGAGACTTAATCCTAGCGCTTCTAAAACAACAAAAACACACCATCGTCACGCCTGAAGAACAAACAATACTCTTTTACGCAGTCGAGACTGGCTTATTTGACGATATCGGCAGTGAACACTGGGCAAGGCTAGAAACTTATCTACTCGATTTAATTCGAGGAAGGTACATTCGCATGGTCGGAAAATTAAAGCAAGGAGTATTTGACGAAAAAATAAAAGATCAGATTAAGGAACTAGTTGACGAATTTAAGCAAGAGTTTGTAAACAAGGAGACCTAACATGATTGGATACTTAGCGCATAAAGAAAACATCGAAGGATTACAAGGTGTTGCAGATACGGCAAAAGCATCAGAAAAAATTGCAGCAGCATCAATTCACGTTCTAAGATCAAACGTTAAAACCTTAAAAGAGTACACTGCAAACCTAGAAACTACATTGCAAAGACTAACCAAATTTTATAACGACCCAAACGCAAGGCTCTTAAGGAAGAATAAAAAAGGAAAACGCTTGCTTGTAATAATCGGTGGCGACAAAGGACTTGTTGGGGGGTTATGGCATGAATTAATATCAACCGCAGTTAGCAACAGAAAAGACTTTGATGAAGTAACATCGGTAGGCTCAAAGATAAGTAGCATGTTAAAACAAGAAGGCATAACTCCATTTAACGAGTTTAAAACCCTATCAAATTATCCGACCAATGAAGAGATCGAAAATATCACCACTTTTTTGTTTACAAACTACGAAAGCTCAAAGTTTAAAAGCGTACACGTTCTTTATCCAGAGTTCATATCCATTGTTACACAGCAGCCAAAGCTGATTAACTTGCTCCCCTTTAACTTCTCAATCAGTAATGACGCCACAGAAGAAAACACCACGAACATACCGCTTGGTTTCCCACTGTTCTCACCAAGTAAAAAAAGAATATTCAATAACCTTATAAGCAAGTATATTAGCGTGATATTCCGTGAAGTGGCCATCGAGGCAAAGCTTTCGGAGCTTTCTGCTCGCACAGTTATTATGGAACACGCCGAGGCGAAAACCAGAGAGCTTATTAAAAAAAGTAAATTAGAATATATGAGAACAAGGCGTCAAGTATTAACTCAAAAACAACTAGAAAGCTTTTTGGCACACGAATTATTATGAAAAAAATAGTAGGAACAATTAAGTCGGTTCGAAGCGGAGTAATAGAGCTCGAATTTAAAACTAAGCTTCCACCGATTCACTCTATTGCAGCAGATAGTACCGGTCAGCTTCTTTTTGAGATTGTTGAAAAAAAGGACGAGAAAACAATGCTTGCAGTTGGATTATCCAGCCTAGAGGGAGTCGAGCAAAACTCTAAGGCAACAATAATCGACGAAAACATATCAGTCAGGTTAGGAGAAGATATTTTAGGTCGGATGTTTAATGTGTTTGGTGACCCAATAGATGGTAAACCCTTTAAAGATAAAGAGCGAAAGAATATCTTCTCAACAAAAAAAGAGTCAGAAATCAAGTTAAACGAAGAAGACGGTATTCTAGAAACTGGGATTAAAGCAATCGACTTACTAACTCCATTTAGAAAAGGGCATAAGATTGGTCTTTTTGGAGGAGCTGGCGTTGGAAAGACCGTACTTATAACAGAGCTAATACACAACATGGCACTTAAAAAAATGGGATATTCAGTATTTGCTGGAATTGGGGAGCGTATTCGCGAAGGTAACGACCTTTATCAAACTCTAGACGATTTAGATGTGCTAAAAAACACTGCCATTTATTTAGGGCAAATGGACTCCCCCGCTGGAGTTAGAGCACGGATCGGTCTTAGCGCAGTAACAGCAGCAGAGTACTTACGCGACACATTAAAAACCGACATGTTCCTGTTTATTGACAACATCTTTAGGTATGTAATGGCAGGCATGGAACTTGGAGCCATGCTTGGCCATGTGCCCTCAGAGCTAGGATACCAAGCCACACTTGAGCGAGATTTAGCATTCTTACAAGAACGCATTCGCTCAAATGGCGACAAGTCAATCACATCACTACAAGCCGTTTATGTTCCAGCAGATGACTTAACAGATCCTGCAGTAACCGCAATATTTTCGCACCTTGACGCATCCTTGGTTCTTTCTCGAGATGTTGCCGAAAAAGGGATATACCCAGCAATCGACCCATTAAGATCTAATACTTTAGCGTTAGATAAAGATATTGTCGGAGAAAGACATTACGAAGTCGCATTAAAGGTTAGGGCAACTTTCCAACAATATAAAGAGCTTTCCCACATAATTGCAATTCTTGGGATAGACGAACTATCAAAATCAGACCGAAGTATTGCTAAGCGAGCTGAAAGATTACAACGGTTCTTAACCCAACCAATGTTTGTGAGCGAACAGTTTACTCACAAAAAAGGAGTCTACGTTCCTCTTGAAAAAACCATTGAGGGCTGCGAACGCATATTAAACGGTGACTTTGACGAAATCGAGCTAGAAAAGCTTTATATGATAGGAAGTATCGATGACGTCAAATAAGAGATTAACCTGTACCATTTCGTCTCCGCAAAGAACAGAAACGCATAAAGATGTTGTAAGAGCCACGTTGCCTACTTCATCTGGGATAATGCAAATCTTGCCTGGTCATTGCGAGGCGTTTATTTTACTTAAGGCAGGAGACGTAAAGCTTGAGTTTTCAAATGATACACAGACTACAGTTAAAATAAATGATGCTCAATGCCATGTACTAAACGAAACGATTGTAATCACCGAATAGATTGCAAAATGTTAAGTGTCCAATTAAGATAGTCCTATGCTAATGCCGTTGCAACAAAAAGTCCGAGATATTATCAGTGACAAAAGCATAAAACCTATTAAGACATTTATTATTGTCGGTGGTGCGTACGGATCTGTTGGTTCAAGCTTTACAATGCACTTTAATCCAGACTACTTTGGAACTGCAACATCACTACTTCAATCCAACCGCCATATTAAAGAAATCTTAGAAGAAGACGATGGTCTTTTTATTATTGCCAATGCAAGTCGCGTCAAAAAAAGTTATAACTCAGAAGATGTGCATAAGCATGGCAGACTAGCAAAAGTAATTCAACCTAATGTCGCAATTGATACAGGACCAATCTTTAGCTTTAACGCCGAAACCGTTCCCTACTACTACAGTGGACACACTACAATTGTTGACGAAGTTGAAATAACAAGTTATGACCCACAAACCAAACGCTCGAAGTTTAACTTGATTGACATAGAAGAAGACATAAATTACAGCGACTTTGCAGCCTTTAGGCACGAAGCAAGCAAAGCGGCGCAAAAGTTCGATAGACACATTCTCGCCCATCAACTAAAACATATGGAGTCTCCAATCGAATTGACCAACTTGATTTATGATGTTTGTTTACTCACAGAGTTAATAATCCCCGAAGGCGATAATCGAAAACCCAGACAATTTTTCGCTACAAACAAACTAAGCAATCGCATAAGAATGCTTCACGAGATATTGGTCGAGTTTAATCAAGGGAACATCACCGAACACGGCGGACTAAAAGTGTAAGCAGGTTTACTTTTTGCTCAGCTTTAGAAGGACGCTTTTAGGCTCTACCCGGAGGACACCAAGCTTATCAAAGTCTTTATCAAAAGAGACAACTGTCATCTCTTTAGTTCGGACACTGTTAATAGAGGCAATGAGTGTGTCTATGTATTTCACGTTGTAGCGTTCATACAAAGTTGCAGCGGCTCCATGATCGTACCCATCAACGATTGACAAACCATTCAAATTTATAATGGCATTGTAAGCAAGTAAGATGTCACTTTTTGGTCTTTTGTAAAACGATTTCAACGTCCACACTACCTCTGCCAAACATATTGTTGGCGTTACAGCCTTTATTTTCCCCTCTTTAACTGCAGCGAGCAAATCCACGCATTGATTAAATGTACTCGTATCGTCTTTGGTAAGAACACGTAGGAAAATGTTTGTATCAATTAAGTAATGCATTAAGTCCGAGAGTAGTCTTCCTCAAATTTTTCACGGGCATTAAGTACAGATTTCTTTGACTTAAAAGCACCAGCCAGATCAACAACATCTTTGGTGGGGATAACTGCAATATGATCTCCGCGGTCTTCTACACGCACACGATCGTACGTTTTAAGCCCGAATTTGTCGCGAATTTTCTTTGGCAATGTCACCTGCCCTTTTTGCGTAACACTAGTACCAATATTCATACTACAACTATATAGTAATACCATCGATCATGTCAATACCGGACATCAGGACGTTACCTGCGATGTGTATAAGCCAAGCGAGAAAACTAAAACGATATTGTTCAGCCCACTACATTTCATACAACAACATTCGCAAGGCAAGACAGATTATTTTCTTAATTGCTTCTGTAACGAATTTCGTATATATTAGTTATATTAAGGCATGAATAGTATGTGTACTGCTCGCAAAAAAGGATTTGGACTAATTGAACTACTCGTAATCATTGCCGTAGTTGGAGTAATTGCCGCAGCTTATTATGCCTACTCAACCCACTCAAACACTGCCAAGCCCCCGACACCAAGCCCAACGACTACAACAAAGGCATCTATAACACCATCTGTATCCCCTACCAATACTAACAACATTGACGGCAATCATGCCGATAACGCACTAGATAATTACCCCACACCAACCCCACTCCCCTCAATCGACACAACTGGCTGGAAAAAATACAGTAGTACGAATATGGGAGTTACATTTTTGTACCCCGACACATTCACAGTAGACGAGGACAAAGATGACATAAGTATTTCAAAAGATCGCTACTTTATAAGCATTAGTGCAAGTGTAGACCCAGAAAGGTTTGACTGGTGCACGCGGATGCCCAATAAAGACCACTTAGTTTATATCGGCAACAAGCTATACCTGGCAAAAGTATGCGTATTCGGCGAAGGCATGAGCAACCCTGAGACAGAAGAGTATTGGGGGAGTGAATTAGAGACTAACCTTCTCATAATTAATGACAAGCTAACAATCGCAATAGATCGTTCAATATCTTTCCATGGCAAAAACGGTAGCGAAGAAGTAGTAGAGGCACCATCCGATAGCGACATGTCAACTGGATATAAGATCCTCTCGACTATGCACTTTGACGATCTAGGTTCAGTGACAAACACTCCTACCGGCATCACTCAAAAAGAGGACCACGAATTTTTACAGTTTAAAGGAGAAGCAAATTATCCAGAATACGGTGCAGGTTATTACATGTTTAGAATATCTGATTATTTGCACTCACACTCCGATGTTGTTTTTGTGAAAAAAGACAAATTGCCACAGAATATCCAGACTCAATTAAAAGAAGGTGACTACGTGCTTCTGTCATCAAACGACGTAAAAGGTCTTGGAGCTGCTGCGGGCACTTCATATGCAGAGTTTACAGGTGATATCGACCTAATTATTGAGTCAAGTAAAGAGCTCAGCAAATATACGGTAGATCTCGATGGATTGATACTATCAATATTCTATCCCTCTACTTGGCAAAAAGTAACTGGATACGAGCACCGGTTTGGAAGCAACACGGGTTTCGTTGACTACAATTTAATAGCATCAAAAGATGACATCGATACAGTCGCTAATTCAGAGGCTACTCACCCAATGTCCCCTTACGGTTCAAAGCCTAAAGTTAGTCAAGTTAACACCTTCATTTCAATAGATAGTAGTGGGCTAGAGGCACGCCTTATCATGCCATCTAATGACCAGGACCCAAGTTGGGATAATATGGCATCAGTACTTATTAAATTACCAACGTCAGTTAGCTATAACGGGCATGAATACGATTACCTGCTGTTATATTGCGACAAAACACACATAGAAGCACTCGCCTCTTTTCTAAGATTAGAAGATTAGATAAATAAACTTAGCTGTTAGCTTTTTTTGCCATATTTTCTTGATGCTCTTTTGTATTT
>JALWZS010000016.1 GCA_027002475.1 bacterium
CACGTTTGCTTTGCAAAAGCAAAACGAACGTGAGCGGGTTATTTCCCGCCGTTTCATACCCCAACCATATCTAATTAGACTTAGGTCGGAGATCGTCTCTGTGGGTCTCAGGAGATGTCAGTTCATCTCCTGTCCGTAACTCTTTCGAATTTACGACACCAGCACTTCGCAATCAGGGTTTTCCCTGATTACTTATAGTCGGAGCTTACACTCCGTCCCCTTGCCCTGTGGAGTCTGGACTTTCCTCTAAGCATTCCTAATAGAAGACTATTAGGATACTCAGCGACCACACACGTACCTTT
This sequence comes from bacterium, assembly GCA_027002475.1. Classification (GTDB taxonomy): domain Bacteria; phylum Patescibacteriota; class 4484-211; order 4484-211; genus JALWZS01. The sequence goes on from JALWZS010000016.1 coordinate 303, forward strand.
TGGCTATACTATTATATCGCATGCTAAGTTAATATGTGCTATTATTACCTTCGTCGTTTGAACTAGATAAGTCATGAAACGCCTTATAAACAAGGTTTATCCCATTAAATATCAAATAGCATTAGCTGTGTTTTCATCTATTGCTGTTATCCCAATAAGTCTATTTGCACTTAGTACTCAAAAAGATGTGTCTGCTTTTGCTGGGTATGAGTATTCTAGTAATGGTGAATTTGTTTTATTAGAAAATTACTCGAGCTTAAGGACCAAGTCTAGCTTTGACACGTCAATAGAAGAGGTAGTTACGATGTTGCCGTTTAATACTATTTACAAAGACTCAGATGAACTTTTCATTGGTGAAACTAAAACCGTGCAGCGAGGAGTTCGCGGTCAAAGGGTAGAGACATTTAAAATGTATTACTGGCACGGCAAGCTAATAGATAGAGTGCTTTTAAATACTGTTAATAAATCACCCGTCGATGAAATCATCTTGCGCGGTACCAAAAAGAACATTCGTGAGCTTGCAACGCCTGATGGTGTAATAAAGTATTATCAAAAACTTAATATGTGGGCGACAAGCTATGATGGAAACTGCTTGGGCTGTAGTGGAGTTACGTATACAGGAACAAGTGTACGCCACGGTGTTTGCGCTGTCGACCCACGAGTAATACCTCTTGGTAGTTATATGTATGTTCCAGGATATGGAACTTGCCATGCTGAGGATATTGGTGGTGGAATAAAAGGGAATGACATAGATTTAGGATTTGAGGATGTATCTAAGGGTTGGTGGAGCGCGAGATATACGGATGTTTATGTGCTGGAGTTGAAGAGTTGAAGAGTTGGAGGGTTAAAGGGTTGAGGTGTTTGTATTCTGTTTTGTGTTTGTGGTTTAAATGACTAGTTCCAGCTGTAGTTCTTATACACCCACTCAATTATTTTAGTGCTATCGTACTCTCTTTGAGTGCTTCGCATTACAACAACAATTATTTCATGTCCATTTCTGACTACATCTGTAACCAAAACCCCTTGGGCTGCATCTGTCCAACCAGTCTTAACACCTCGAACTCCAGCTACGGTTCCTAGTAAACGGTTTGTGTTGTGAAGCGGATATTTAATGTCAGGATCTATCGCTGAGCGCACTGTTATATCCTTTGTCGCCACAATTTGCTGGATTAGTGGAAATTTAAGGGCGTTGTCTGCTAGCACAGCTAAGTTTAGTGGACTCGTGTACTGCTTAGTTGAGTCAAAGCCTACTGGGTTACTAAAAGAAGTGTCTTTTAAATTAAGCTCTATTGCAAGGTTATTCATATCACTCATGAATCCGTCAATTCCTTTTGGGTGGGCAAGTGCTAGTGTGTAGGCAGCGTCGTTTCCTGAGTTAACAAGCATTCCTATAAGGAGATCCTTGATGGTTAATTTGTCTTGCGGGATTAAATGCATAGAACTCCCAGGAGCTTTTTTATAGATATCCGCGGGAACAGTCACGATTTTATTTAGGTCGTATTCGCGCATTACGATAATAGCGGTTGCAATTTTGGTTGTTGAAGCTGGGAATGTACGAGTTTTAGGGTGTTTAGAAAAAAGTGGAGTATATGTTTGTCTATCAATAGCAATTGCAGCTTCGGCTGAAATTTGGGGTAACGCTTCATTACCTACTTTTTCAGGTATTTTTACTGGGGTGATTGGGACTACTTCCTTTAAATTACGCTTTAACAACTGTCCGAAGTTAACGCTTGTTCGAGTGCCAAGTACTTGACTACCAACCGGATTAACAAGGTCTACGATTACAAACAGTAAGATGACAAGAACAGAAATGCTTCCAAGTAAAGCGCCTTTTAATTTAGGGGAAGAAGTTAATCTTTTAATAAGATTTTTAGCAAAGGACACGTCAAAATTATACTATAGCTATCTTTGGGGTATGCCGAAGCTAATTATTTCCAAACAACGTCACAACAACATTAGAAAGGCGACCTTGTGGGGTAAAATGAATATAATTCTATATGCAAGTCAGTGAAATAAAAGAGCTTCTAAGGCTTGTGGGTAAAGAGCCAAACAAATCTTTGGGGCAAAACTTTTTAATAGACCAAAAGATTATTGACAAGATTGTTGCCGCAGTTAATCAAGGTACTCCTCTTATAGAAATAGGAGGGGGATTGGGAGCAGTTACGTTACCTCTTGCTAAGAAAGTTAATAAAGTACTCGTTATTGAAAAGGATGAAACTGTAGCTAAAATTTTAGAAAAACGACTTGCATCAAGCGGTTTTAATAATGTCAAAATTCTTGTTGGTGACATCTTAGACTTGAGAGGGGAAGACATTGTGGAACCTACGTTTCAGGTCTTTAGTTCTTTGCCTTACTACATAACATCTCCAATTATTCATAAGTTGGTAAATGATTTTTATAAACGATGGAAGTGTGCAGTTTTTTTGATGCAACGTGAAGTTGCAGAAAAAATAATGTCTTCTTCACCTGGCGGTAATTATTGGTACTTTTATCTTAATTATTACTACGAAGTGAGTTTAGTAAAAAAGACGGTTAAACCCTCTTCGTTTTGGCCCCAACCTGGCGTTTACTCTACTATCATTAAGCTTGTTCGCAAAAACGAAGTAAAGCAGATTGCACCTCGGGTCTGGTCTGATGCCCTTCATAAAATATTTAAATCGCCCCGCAAACAGCTTGGAAATGTTGTCGATAAATCCATTTTGGAAAAAGCAGGATTAGACCCTACCACTCGCCCCGGAGCGTTAAGTATGAAGGATATGGAAACGTTGATTTTGGCGTTGCAATAAGTCTTTTAGCTACTATACCACTCGACAAGAGCAATTGTTAGGATCGTTAGCCCTACGGTTACCGCATTTATCGTTTTAGTAATTAGTAGGAATAGGATGAAAACAACTCCTGCCCCTAAAAGCGCTCCTTCCCTTAGGCTAACTTTATAAATTGCACTCGCCCGTATGTGTGGATTAAAGAAATGTCTAATGTGATAAAAGATTAGGGTTAGTGTGCTACTTGTTACCAATAAGATTGTGAGCAAAAAAGCCACAACTACAGGAATATTGATGCTACCAGAAGTTTGATTGATGGGGGGAACGTAGTTGAATAAGTAAAAAAGAAGTGCACTCCCTAAAACTATTATTAAAAGGTGTGGAATATGAAATCGTTGCATAGCTTAAGTATACATTTGTAGAAAAGTCCTTTGTATAGGATAATTCAATAAATGTTAAATCCGTACGAGCTAATACAATTAATTGCCGGTGTGTTAATTTTTCTGATTGGAATATTAGCTCTTGTACGGATTTCCAGCTTTTTAGAAAAATTGTCCAGAAGATCTACTAGTGCAAGAGAATTCAAGGAGAGTGTTAGGGAAGGGGCAACAGAGGAGCCAAGACCGGTAAGAGACCTTAGTGAGATAGAGAGGAGTAAACTCAGTGATTATTTGTATTCACACCGAGGCGTTATTGATAGTCCAAGAACATGGGTATTCGTTTATCTAATATCCTTTATAGTTCTTACGTATATGCTAAGTGGTAGTAACGGTGGATTTAATACGTATTTGTCCGAAGGAAGGTATGTTTATGCTGCAATAATTTCGGCAGTTGTATTGTTTGTCATGGTCATAAAGGCAAGAATTTCGGAGGCTAGAGCATATAGCGATCTAAAGCTACCCGTAATGAGGGTTCAAGGGAGTTTTATTAAGCGTTATCAAAAATATGAAGACAAAGATAAAAAACAGCTACTTGTTGCTTTTGTTGTCAGAGGTATCGAGTTTAGTGTTATAAATGACCTAGCTCAGATAGCATCTCAGTTGCGAAAGGGAGATGAAGTTGAAGTCGAGTATAGTCCTTATACTAAAAAAGTTTGGTTGATTAAAAAAGTAGTAGAAAGTTGATATCCATTTGTCTAGTGTTCATGTAGCAAACTTCGTTATATACTTATCGAGATGGAATTAACTTACTTAGTAATTGGTATTGGGCTTGTTTTTCTAGTAATAGTTTATCTTTTGTTTGATCGTCTAAACAAAAAAATAGACTCACTTAGTAACAAAACCAAAGAAGATGAAAACGCAATGGTGTTGCAACTGTCTCAACGTGTTGAAGCCTTAAACAAACAGGTAAATGATAGTCTTCAAAAAGTTACTGAAACGGTGCTTAATCAGGTTAGTGAGAATACTAAACGTGTAGATGCAAGGCTCGAGTTTACACAAAAAAGTAGAGCTAAGAGTGAGCAAGAGTTGCAACGCATAATTCGCCAGGTAACGGAAAAGCTTTCGGCAATGCAGGAAAGCAATAAAAGGATCTATGATGTCGGCAAAGACATTGCATCACTTCAAGAGATTTTACATGCGCCGAAACTAAGAGGAACAATTGGAGAGTTATTTTTAGGCGATCTTTTGGCGCAAATTTTTCCTAAGAACCGATATCAATTACAGTACTCTTTTAAAAGCGGGGATACAGTAGATGCGATTATTCGCTTAAGAGATGGCCACTTAGTTCCAATTGATGCGAAATTTCCGTTAGAAAGTTTTCAGCGCTTAATAGCAACTGAAGACGAGCAGCAAAAGAAAGTACAAAAACGAGAGTTTGTAAAAAGTGTGAAAAAGCGGATTGATGAGATCGCTAGCAAGTACATTTTAAGCGATGAAGGGACACTAGATTTTGCACTGATGTATATTCCTGCAGAAAATGTTTACTACGAAACGATTGTAAAAGGTGATGAAGGCAATGACCTAATGGCATATGCGTATTCGAAAAAGGTGATTCCAGTCTCACCAAATAACTTGTACGTTTACTTACAAACAATTGCATTAGGGCTTAGGGGTATGCAGATTGAAGAGCGTGCTAGGGAGATTTTGCAGGATTTATCCAGGCTTAACACAGAGTTTAAAAAAGTTACCGATAGCTACGACGTGCTAGGCAAACATCTAAACTCTGCTAGCTCCAGATATGAAGAAACAGCTAGGCTTCTTGGTAAGTTCGGAACTAGGGTAGAACAAATTGAAGAAAAAACAGACGTTGAGACAAAGGTTATTGAGGCGGCAAGTGAATCGTCAGAGTAAAGTTGTTTGCAAGGGCGGGTTAATGTCCTTTTTTAGTTTGAACACAGGAATATGACTGAGCAAAGTCTTTTTACTCAAATCCGTGAGTTTGTAAAAAAGATTCCAAAGGGCAAGGTTTTAACTTACGGAGATGTTGCTAGAGCGCTTGGGATTCGTGATGCTAGAAAAGTGGGTTGGGCACTGCATGGAAACACAGATAAATCTATACCGTGCCATCGGGTCGTCAAGAAAAACGGGTTTTTAGCGTTAAGCTACAAGTCATCTCGGGACAAGTTCTTGTTAAGTGAAAGCTTAAGTAAAAATCTTAACTTCAAAGGTGCTAATGAGCAAAAACAGCTCTTAATTAAAGAAGGAGTCGTTTTTGTGGGAGAGTATCAAGTAGATATGAGTTCATGCCACTGGGAACTTTGAACTAACTCTAATTTCAAACATATTTAAAATGTCCCCTCGCGTATATTCTTCAACACCAATGGGCTTAACAGGTCTTAACAATGAGTTTAAGAGCTAAGCTCTTAAATCGGGCTTTAGCGTAAAATACTACAGATTCCCTACGAATACTCCCGTACACTGGAGTACTGGAGTGTTTATGGATGCCCTACTAGCATTACACATAGGAAGGAAATGTTCCATGTGTACCCGTCTTATACAGGCTGCTGCAATGATAGCTTAAAAATGATATTCTTAAACTATGGGGATGACTGAGTTTGAATATACATACTTAGCCAAGTATTTTCCTGATGACCTTTTTGACATTTCCCCAAAAAGAATTGTCGATTTGTATCTTCCTAAAGATGCAAGAAAACCAACGCTTAGGCTTCGTGCAAAAAATGACGAATACTCACTTACTAAAAAGAATGTTGTGGATGGTGATGTTTCTCAGCAGATTGAACAAACAATTGTGCTTAGCCCAGAAGAGTTTGATGCACTAAGCTTTCAAGTTGAGGGCAAGACTCTAGTCAAAGACAGATACGAGTATCCGCTGGGCGGGTTAGTGTATGAATTTGACGTTTTCCGTGAAGATTTGTTGGGTTTAGTTTTGATTGAAGTCGAATTTTCTTCTGCGATGGAGCGAGATAATTTTGTTATGCCTGATTTTTGCTTGGCAGATGTTACTTATGATGAATGGGTTGCAGGCGGAATGCTTGCTGGGAAATCCTACGCAGATATAAGTGATTATTTAGATTCCTATTCTTACCAGAAACTCCTTTAGACCATGAAGCAAGCAACTCTTTGTCTTCTTGTAAAACGTGATGATAACCAAGACGTCTTTGATGTGTGTTTGGCTATGAAAAAAAGAGGGTTTGGTCAAGGGCGATGGAATGGTATGGGCGGCAAGGTTGAACAAGGTGAAACCGTAGAGCAAGCAATGGTAAGAGAGGTGTTTGAAGAAAGTATGGTAAATGTTAAACGTTATGAGAAAGTAGCTGAGCTTTCGTTTATATTTACTAAGTCGCCAGATTGGAACCAGTTGGTGCATGTTT
>JALWZS010000017.1 GCA_027002475.1 bacterium
AATTTTACTCCATCATTCTGAATCTTCCGAAGAATAAACCCTTATTGTGCCGATACCTGCCAAACAATGTAACGACCGGTATCAGCTGACCCAAGCAATTTAACCGACCAAAGTAATTTGTAGCCATGAACTTGGATAACCTGTTGAGGTTATTTGAAAAACGGAGCTACTTGGGGTCAGATGCATACCATTGTTAGCCTTTTGGCATCTGCTATTTTATTGATATCATGAACGTTTTAAGCAACAGCCAGTTTACAACCAAGAGCTTTGGTTACCTTGCTTATTGTCGAAAATTTAGGACTGCCTTTTTCACTCAACGACTTGTAAAGACTTGCTCTTGTAACACCTGCCTTTTTAGCTACTTCTGTCATTCCCATTGCTCTAGCCGCAGTATTTAATGCGTGAATAAAATCTGATTCATCACCAGTAGCTGCCACTTCTTGCAAAAAAGTACGAATCTCTTCTGGGTTTGTAAGATGTTCAGCGATGTCAAAATTTTTTGTTTCAAATGTCATAATTTTCATCCTCCATATCAGCTAGGAACTCATTGGCTTTAACTATATCTTCTTTTTGGCTATCTTTATCACCACCAACAAGCAAAATAACAACACTATTGTTCTTGACTGTATAGTAAATTCGCAACCCTGAACCAAAAAAGAATCTCAGTTCGAACAACCTGTTATTGAGTGTCTTAAAATCTCCAAAATTTCCATTTTCAACTCGGCTAAGACGGGCCAACACTCTTACTTTGACTGATTTGTCCTTTAATTTACCAAACCACTTATCAAACTGTTTAGTGCTCTTAATAATGTATTCCATGAAGATACTGTATCCAGAAAGATACATATTGTCAAGAAGCACTAATGGAAATAGTTATTCTTGCAACAATTTCTTTTTTCTCTTTTGGGTAAACTTCCACCAAGGTTTCGGTTCACCGCCTTCCATAAAATCTATTACTGACATAAAAACATCAAGGACACATGGATCATGGTTTTTACCTGTTGTTTTGCACAATGTTTCATGCAGGTTAAATGGATTTTTCCCGATTAACTGTTGTGGATGTTCAATGCCAATTACCTGCAGGTCCTTTGCTATTTCCGTACCAATATTGGGTAAATCTTGAAGATTTGATACAGTTTTTCTATCAGGATTCTTCATGATATCTTTGGACGGCTAACGGTAGTTATAAGGGGCGCCCTGCAGTATAGGTTTAATAAATTCAGCAAGTTGAACTCGAAAAACCGACCAAGATCCCGCAGGTCTAAGCGTCCCCTTGATAACATGGTTACATTTTTGGCCGCCCCTTGAAATGACCAACATGCAACACCAAATAACGTGGAAAACACGTCTCATATTGGGCAAACACCGAGGACTACTGGCCACTGGCCTGCCCGTTGCAGCCCAACTTGTTTTACAGAATGAGCTTGGTTGAACAACCCTGGAATAACGCCTTATCACCCAACTTGGAAAACAAGATAAAGACGGGAAAAAGACCAGTCGCAAAACCGACATAGCCGGTCGAAAGGTTGAACCAACCAACTCTCATTAACTGTAACTCTATTAAATGACTTTTGATTCCTCTTTGCAACCAACTTTTTAAATTTGAGAAAAACAGAGGACCGCTTAACACAACCTCTCGGCAAAAACATTTTGGCAAACAGAGCCAGTGGACGGGGACAGCGTACTGAGATGTTGCCAGCAAGAAAGTGGAATGCAAAACAGAATTTTTTGCTAACGACCTTTCTTTTTCTACAGATTGTCCAGCTCTTCAAGAGATGAACTTAATGCTGATTATTTTCTCAAGTTTCTGACTTGGCCTAATTTGTGGTAATAACGCTATTATTTTGAAACAGCCTCTGCCCTGTTTGCAGCATATCAATTGCAGTGTTCATGATTGAATCAACAAGCGCAAGAACTACATCTTC
>JALWZS010000018.1:0-56634 GCA_027002475.1 bacterium
GCGTCCCCTACTACGGTATATGTGGGTGGAACATTTAGTGTATACGTCAGGGTTAACTCAACAAGTGTTGCAACTAATGCTTACAAGGCAATACTAAGTTACCCCAAAAACTTAGTCACAGCGATTGGCAAAGACAGTGGTGGGAGTTTGTGCTCTTTTTGGCCACAAAACCCCACGTATAGTAATAGCACGGGAACGGCAAGTTTTGAGTGTGGAATGCCGGCGCCCGGATTTAAGGGAAGTGGTGGACACTTGGCAAAATTCACCTTTAAAGCATTAGCTCTTGGTACAGCAAGGATTGTAGTTGCAAGTGGCTCTGAAATTTACGGAAATGACGCTACTGGGAACAATATTATTGCGGGAAGAGGGGCAGTAAACGTCAATATCGTTGCCCCGCCGCCACCTGCGATTGCTGGACCAAAGATAAGCTCTAGTACACACCCCGACCAAAAAGCATGGTATTCGTCTCGTCATGTGGTTTTGACTTGGGAGCCTAAAGCTAACGCGACTTCTTACAGCTACTTGCTTGATAAATCACCAACAAGTGTGCCTGGTAATGTATCAGACACTAAAGACACGAAGTACGAAACTGACCTTAAATCAGATGGTATTTGGTATTTTCATGTAAAGTCGTACACCTCAGGTGGGTGGAGTCAAACGAGTCACTACAAATTGCAAATCGATAGCTCGCCACCAGATGAGTTCGTTCCAGAAATAGAGCCTAGTGGTGTAGTAAAGACTTCAACTCCCAAAATTTATTTTAATACTACGGATAAAGGCGGAGGGATAGACCATTACGAGGTCCGAATTGACGACGGTGAGTATGTTGAATCGGAAAGTCCCTACACTACCGATGTCTTAACCTCTGGGCGGCATACTGTAACTGTTGCTGCTTATGATAAGGCTGGAAACGTTTCCTATGGGAAAAACGAGTTCCATATTTACGAGGTTCCACCACCTTTTATATCTGAAAAAGATCGGCAAAAGTTTGTGCTTGGTGAGGAGATACCAATCAAGGGTACGGCTGTCCCTGATAGTACAGTAAACGTTTACTTAAACTCATTTGACAATCTACTTGGCACGGCTCAGACCGACTCGCTGGGCAACTGGAAATATACAATTAGTGGATTTAAGCTGATGCCTGGTAGCTATACGGTTTTTGCGACGACGGTTGATAAAGAGACGGCAATACTAAGCGCTATGAGCAATATTTATCACTTTAGTGTTGACGCGAAGTCTATGCGTATTGGATTTTGGGTAATTCCTTGTTGGTGGGCTGCTGCGCTTTTAATTGGGTTAATAATCTTGCTCGTACTACTAATTATTTGGCTAATTGCTTGGTATAAACGAAGGAAACGCAAACAAGTTGAAGAACTTAAAGAACTTGAGCAACTTGTGCACAAGGAGTTTGATGATATTGAGGAAGAGGTTGAAGATGAGCTGGCTACTACTCTTCATGAACATGGTACTCATAAACGAGCAGAAATAGAGAAAGGATTTGAGGAAGAGGTCGACAAACTGCTTGCCAAAGAAGAGAAAAAGATTATTCGTGAAATAGATAAGATAATTGCAGAAGACGAAGAAGATAAGAAGTAGACAGTTTTAGCCGTTACATCAAGCCAATCCCCTATTTTACTGGGACTTTAACTGTGTATTTTTTAAGGTGTGTTTTTGCCTGTTCTGTAGCCATCTTCGAGCAGCGCGTTTTTAGGGAAATCCTTTGTGTGGCGCGCTAAAAGTGCTATATTTGAATATAAGTAATGTTATCTGCTCAAAAGTGCGTTAAAACTCTGAAAAGGCTTACACGACAAGGTTTTCGAATTATACTTGTTTGGCTATTTGCTGCAATTTTGTTTGTCCCATCTAATTCGACTGCTGCAATCAATTATATTTTTACTGTTCAAGGTAAGGTTGTAAATACAGATGGTACGAATGTAACCGATGGTCTTTATGATTTTGTGTTTACTTTTTATGACGGGGCAGGCTCAGGTGCGAATACTTTAGCAACAGAATCATGGACGTCAGGTGCACTTTTTAGTTCAACAATGACTACAGCGCCAGCAAGCGGTGGAGAGTCCCTTGTTTACTCATCAGATACAAACGAGAGTACGCTGTCGGTTGGGCAAACGTTATGGAATATTACAAAAGCGGAGCCAGTGACAATTACATCTGTTGATACCGCCACAAACACTTTGGGAATATCCCCTACTCGGCAGGCTTGGGCTACTACCGATACGATTACAAACAGAATTTATGTAAAAGACGGAATTTTCCGTGTAAATGTTGGTACTTTGACCGATTTGTCTAGCATAGATTTCAACTCTGGTGCGGTTTATGTTGGGACAAACTTTAATAGTGATGGTGAGATGAAACCACGCGTGCAACTAGGTGCCGCCCCATACGCCTTAAACGCTGGAAAGGTCAATGGGCTTAACGTGACAGAAACGACTGGGACACTGACAATTCCTAATGGTCAAACAATTACGTTTTCAGGGGCAAATGACCTTACGTTAACTACAACTGCTGATACAAATGCGACTTTGCCTGCTGGGAATGTAACCTTAGTGGATACTGCTTCCTCTCAAACACTAACAAACAAAACGGTTGGGAGTACGGGGCTGTCCTTTTCTGGCGCTTCAGTCGATATACAAGCAGCTAGTGGAGAAGGAATTGTAATTGTTGGAAACGCGGCTTCGTCGTTTGAAACTACCGCAGGTGGAATTAGTTTAAAGCCTGCTGGTAGTAGTACAACCGGTGTAGTGCAAATCGGTGATGGTGGGGCAGGTTCAACCACGCCTGATATTTTAGCGCTTGATGTGAAAAGCGATGCGGGAGACCCAGCCGGTGCAAATGGATACATGTACTATAATGCCGCTTCAGGTACTTTTAGGTGTTATCAAGCAGGCGCTTGGGGTGATTGTGGAGTTGGCGGTGGTGGTGGGAGTGGATTATTTTCTGATGGTGGAACATTCATCTATCCAACTAATCAGACCAACGACTTTGTGTTAGGTGCAAGCACTGTAGCCGACGCGTCATTGTATTTTGATGAAAGTGCAGGTACGTTGTATCTTGGAACAAACGAGGTGCTTGATGGTGGGATAACATTTTACTCCTCCGGCACCGGCATCACAGACCCAACAATCTCAACTAATAGCTCTGGAGACTTGAACATCGATGCTGTAAATGGGCTTGTTAGTTTGAGTGGTTCAAGCATAGAAGATGTAACGGTTTACGTTGATGCAGACACAAAGTTGTCGATAGAAGCGACTGCAATTCCAACAGAAAACTTTGTTGATATAACTAATGCTGGATTTGGAGTAACGACCTCATCTGTTAATGGTTTGGCTGTTAACTATGCGCAATCAACTAATGCAGCGGCAATTAGTGGTGCAGGTATAGATGTAACAGTTTCTCCCTCTGGTGATGCTACAGATACGATAAGCGGGCTTAATGTCAACGCGATTACTGGGACGTCGTCTACTGAGTACGGAATTAAAGTTGGGACAGGCTTTGACTATGGCTTGTATGTCCAAACTCTTTCTAACTACATTGCTGGACTTACCATGGGTGGGAACTTAGATTTAGACGGAAACTCAATTCTTTTGGATTCTGATGGAAACAGCTCAATTTCAGCAAGTAATAACGATCAAATCGATTTTGCCATAAATGGTGCTAGCGAATTAACACTTACAGCAACGGCACTGTATCCATCGACTGACCTTGGGCTTGATCTTGGAACAACAAGCAACTACTGGAATGATTTATATCTAAATGGTGGCACAATTCACTTTAAGGATACTTCTCCTGCAACGTTTGGTTACGATTCAACAAACGATCAATTTGTCTTTGATGCTAATGGTGATTCTGTTACCGATGCAATTATTAGCTCTAACGGTTTAACCTTAGGATCTAGTGTTAACACGACCACATTTGTAGATGTCTCTGCGGCAACGACTGCTAAGTCGCAACTACATTTGACGTCTTCGGCGGGCACTGATGTTTCTTCTCCCGCGAATGGCGATCTTTGGTGGAATGGTACTAATTTATACTTTTACGACGGTACAAACAATATCGACTTACTTGGGTTTGAGGTAAAAGGGAATAAAACCACGGTTCTTAGTCCGCAATATCCTGGTGCAGTAACCTCACCAGATGGTTCCAGTAACAATGTCGATATTCTTTATGGTATGGACGTAATAAGTAACTATTATGAAAACTATATGCATATCGAAGGGAACAGAAATAACCAAGATATGGATGTTTATATCAAGTGGAAGGTTCCAGATAACTTTACTGGTTTTCAATCAGGCACAAATGAGGCGTTAGTTATTGACTTACTAACGTCAACTACAGATACAGCTCAGTCTAAGGTCGATGTGTATTTATACAAAGATGGCACGACAACGAGTTCAAGTATGCTAGATAACGTTGGTACAGCAGCTGATACTTGGTACACCTACAAACAAGGTAATGCATTAATTGGTTTTGATGAAACGGACACTGTTTTATCAAGCTTATCTGCTGGGGATATCTTGGTTATTCGCTTGTATCACTTTGTTGATAACGGTGACTACACACGAACTGGCGATATCACAATTCATTGGAAGAGTAATTAATCTATGAGAGTTTTTATAGAAGATATACTAGCGAAACGATTATTTTTAGCGGCTCTATTTTTATTACTTGCTGGTTTAACAATTACCAGCTATGTTTTTGTACTTCCTTCGCCCACGAAAGAGGTTCCAGTATCCTTAAGACGTGAAACTCAGTTTCCTGTTCGATTGGTAAGGGTTGATTCTAGTGGTGAAAGTAGCGTTTTGGGTGCAAGTGAGGTTATTACAAGTTCTTTTGGCGATAAGGTGCTTGATAAGGTTGTTCCATTTATTATCTCCGTAAAAGATAACTTTAAATCTGTTGAGATGCCAACGTTTAGGGCTGAGGCTTATATGAAAAATGAAGAGCTGGCTAAAATCACTACTGTAAAGGATTCATTTGGGGCAAAAAAGGACGCTAAGGTTAGTGTTGATAATGACGGGATATACAAAAAACTAACATTAAATTTTGACACATCGTTTAGACCTGGTCTTTATACCCTTGATTTAGATTTGGGGGATGGAAAGCATATACAGCAAGATTTTACTTGGGGAGTTTTGGCTATTAACACCGACAAATCCAGTTATTCTATTGGCAACGTAGCTAATCTATCGTTTGCTGTTTTAGACGACAAGGGTGAAATGGTTTGTGATGCAGTCCTAACTCTTAATGTGAGTTTTCCTAACGGTGAGAGCATAGAACTAACAACCGTTGACGGCTCAATAACGGTCAATCCGCAATGCAAAAGTTACAAAATGAGTTTAGAGCCTGACTATAGCGCGCGTCTTCCGCTAAAAGAATCTGGAGAGTACAAACTAAAACTAACTGCCACTACTGCAAATGGAGTGCGTTTTATTGAAGATGGCTTTTTGGTAAGCGACGCTCCCCTATTAGTCTCTTTAACCCGTGAAGCACCAACAAGAATTTACCCGTACAACAGATATCCTGTTAGATTAAAGCTTAAATCAAATAGTAAGTTCGTTGGAAAAATAATAGATTTTGTACCAAACGGTTTTAAGGTTTTCCCGAGTGTTGATAGTAGTAGTGAATTTAGCGTTTCTAGCCTAGACTCAGAGCGCAAAAGTATAACGTGGCAAGTTAATCTTGATGCCAACAAAGAAGTAATTTTAAGCTACGAATTTGAAGCGCCTAAGATCTCGCCATACTTTTTCTTATTAGGAAAAGCTAGGGCTTTGAGCTTGAATAACGGAGAAAGTAAGCTAATGACAGAAGAAGGACGCTTTTGGCAGATAGCGGTTGATGCGTTGGGTGATATTGGGGTGTATCGTGAATCAACTGGTGGGCAAGCTCTAACGACTAGCGTTAGCAATCAAACTTGGGATACAACGGTTGCTCAAGGAGCGGCTTTTACAATAGATCCAGGTGGATCTGGTCGGCATATTATCGATCTAGCAGACGCAGGGCACTACTTTGTAACTTACAGTATCGGTTGGCAAACGAGTGGCGGAACTTATCGAAGTGAACAACAAGGTGTTATTAACTTAGCTGGTACAAGTTTAGCTTATGGTCGCTCTAGCTGTTACATTCGAAGAACGGCTGGAGCTGATGAGTGTTGGACCTCAGGAAGCGCAATAATTGATGCTGCATCCGGAGATGATCTTATTATTCAAGCATATAGAACGGATAGTAATACTGCTGCTGGTGTTTCCAGAATGAGCGATGAGAGCGGATTGATGCTTGTTAAGCTAGAAGACTCTTGGGACTTTGCTCGGGTTCAAGAGGCAGGTGGCGGACAAGCGTTTAATTCAACAACTTTTGCGGCTGTAACCTTTGACACAAACGACGAAACCAGCACCGGAATTACTCATAGTACAACCCTAAACACCGACAGAATTATTCTTGCAAACACGGGACATTACTTAGTTACTGCTAATGTGATGTTTAGAAATGCATCTGGAAGTGCTCGGCGTAATGAGGAGATGCGCTTAACGCTTAACGGTACCGAGATACCTGGTACAAGGACATCAGCATATCTTCGTGGGAGTAATAGCACTCAAGATCATACTGCATCATTTACTGGGATTATTGAAACAACATCTGCTAATGCCATTCTTCGAGTTGAGGCTGCCTGTGAGGGGGAAGCTTGTGGAGGGGTAACAAATGTTGGTGGCCAAACCGGTATCACTGTTGCTAAACTTCCTGATGTTGCTGAGTATTTGCGGTTACATGAAGCTACAGGAGGGCAAGACATCGATGCAATACAAGATCCAATTACATGGGATACCGATGATGAGGTAGATTCCGCTAGTTTTTCACATAGTTCTAACGCTTCTTCGTTTTCAATAATTCGAGCGGGTAACTACATTTTCTTTGGTTCTTTTTACGCTGACAGAACATCAACAACAAATGGTACTCGAGCATATCCGCATTGGGATTGGCATAAAGGTGGATCAACAGTTATTCCATATGGTAGTTTTGGAAAATATAATCGTGGTGATCAGTCAACAACTGGAACATTTTCTTCTGGTGATTCGGGAGCGATTGTATTAGATGGTTTAAGCTCTGGGGATACGATTGAGTTGTTAAATACCGATGAAACTTCCGGAACAACTAACACAACTGGGCAATTTATAGGTGGTCGTTACGCTGTCCAAGGGGTGCGCATTGCTTCCCTATTCCCTATTCCTGAGACAACGCAGTTGCACTACAGATGGCGTGATGATTCGACTGCACTTAATACAAACGGTGGTTGGGTTGCGAGCGAGGATAATGATGAAACCACTGCTATAGATAGAAACACTACAAGAAGAGTTAGGCTAGAGATAGCTAACACTGGAACAGCTGCGCAAACTGCGGCTAAGACATACGAGTTGCAGTGGGGGCGAATTCAAGGTAATGGCTCTTGCTCGACTATCGCTACTTGGACAGGCGTAGATGATGCTAGCGACGATATTGATTTAGTTGATTCTACACAAATTACTGATGGAGCATCGACTTCTGCGTTATTATCTAACACCGAAGGTTACTCATTTGTGGCAGGTGAAGGTAAGGATACTTCCGATACAACATCGGCAATTGGTCCACTGGGTACTTCTTCATATACAGAGCTAGAGTACGCTATTCGTCCAACAAACAGTGCTGTCACTGGGGCAACTTATTGCTTTAGGGTGGTAGATACAACGTCGTCAACAACTCTTGATTTATATAGTGTTTACCCAACACTAACACTTTCAAGTCAAACTGTAGATGTTCCTGCGCTTGAGTGGGGTTCACAAAGTAACGTGTCTGATACTGCATGGACAACCATCAATTTTACAAACAGATTTGTTAATCCTGTCTTTGTTTGCTCGGTAAATTATGCCAATAATATTGGCAATGAGCCTGACGGAGATGCAGATGCAACGGTTTGTCGTGTGCAAAATGTGACTGCAACAAGTGCACAGGTTAGGCTTCAAGAGCCTGGTACTACTTCTAATTCTTTAGCCAACGCAGAAACGGTCTATTGGATGGTTGCTGGAGAAGGGGCTTACAATACGCCTGATATTAAGTTCGAAGCGTTTACTTACACCTCTACTGTCACTGATAGGTCTTCGTCTTGGGTTGGGCAAGCTCAAACCTATTCTCAAAGTTATACAAATCCTGTTGTTTTTGGGCAGGTTATGAGTTACAACGACACGAATTGGTCTATTTTTTGGGCTCATGATGGTTCACGTAACCCGCCGTCTAGCACTTCTTTGTACACAGGTAAACATGTTGGGCAAGATACAAACACAACTAGGGCAGACGAAACTATTGGCGTAATCGTTATTGAGAAAAAACACGGTACTCTTGGCAGCTATACGTATGATGCGGGTGTAAGTCCAACCCAGGTTGATAGGATTGATGACACACCACCTGATAATGCTTCACTTGTGAGTGCGTTCTCAACGGCTCCTACAATTGCGCTGGTTGCGGAGACCGGTGTTAACGGTGGCGATGGTCCATTTCCTGTTGTGTATGGGACTTCTCCATTTGCAACTAGTACTGTTGCTTTAGCGATTGATGAGGATGAAATTGCTGATGGCGAGATGAGTGGAGCTAGAGAAGAAGTCGCTTTACTGGCTTTTGATAGTGCAGGTAGCTATAGCAGTACGAGAGCGTTAGATCAGCTTTCTTACCGAATTTACCAAAACACTGATTCTCTGCAGCCATCGACAGCACTAGCATCTGAAAATACACCTGCTAGTAATATCTCTAGAGATGACGTTATTCGCTTACGAATGTCTGTCCAAGTCGGAGAAAGGGCGTTAAAAGCCAATGAGAGTTCGTTTAGACTTCAATATGGTCAAGGTTCTACTTGTTCGAGTATAACTAGTTGGACGGATGTCGGTGGAGTATCAAGTGATTCTGTGTGGCGAGGATACGATAACTCAACACCTAACGATGGCGATACAATAACATCGTCACTTCTTGATGGGGGTAGTAACGTTTTAGAAAGTTATGAAGAAGAGAACTCTTCTTCGTATAACCCAAACGCAATAAATGTTGGGCAACAGGGCGAATGGGATTTTGTCGTGCAGCATAATGGAGCCGATGCAGGCAGAGATTATTGTTTTAGGATGGTTCAAGATAATGGTTCAACGTTTGCATACACTCGCTACCCACAATTAACAACGACTTCTGGCATTACTATTTCTGGAACATGTACAGACTTTGATGAAGTAACTGCATGTCCTGATGGACAGACTGTTAGGTTTGCGATAAATGGTCACTTAGAGGCACAGACTGCAACTACTTCTTCTGGCACATGGACAATAAATTATGTAAATACACCAAGCAGTGGAGATGTGATAACTGTATTTTTAGATGGTGTTGCAGATGCTAACGAGGCTAATGCAGTAACAAAATATGACGGTACTGGAGATATTACAGGAATTAAGTTAATTGAGGAGCATCTAACAATTGGTAGTGACGATAATCAAGTTTTGTCTAATGTGTATTTAGGCTCATTTGATAACTCTGTTTCTTCTGATGAAGACATATTCTTTGACGTAGATGCAAATAACGATTTAGTAGTTGATTCGCTGTCCCAATCAACTCAAGAAGAACTTTATATATTAGCAAGTAATACGTATAGACCGGACTCTAGTAACTCAGGGAATATAACGACTTTTTCTATTGAGAACAACGGAACACTAACTCTTGATGGAAATACTTTAACAATTGAAGGGAGCGGAACACCATTCACTCAAAATGGAACATTTAATTCCGATACATCAACGGTTTCTTATACAAACTCGAGCTTAGCAAACATTACAGCTTTGACTTATTATAATCTTGATTTCTCCCCTACTTCGGGCACCCCTTCATATACATTGCTTAGTGGGGCTTTTACAGTGAATAATTTGAGTATTGCAGGGACAGGCAACGCGTCCGTTGATGCTTCGGTAAATAATCCTGCTATTGATGTTAATGGGGACTTTAGTATTGGCGCAGGAGATACGTTTACTGCGTCGTCTAGCGCTAGCCTTACGATAGCTGGAAACTTTACTAACAATGGGACTTTTAGTGCTAATTCTGGGACTGTTACCTTCGATGATGCAAGCAAAACGAGCACGCTTCTTTATTCTGCTGCAACTAGCTTTTATAACTTTTCTATGACCACAGCAGGTAAAACATTGCAGTTTGATAACGTTGACGAGACGGTAATTTTAGCTGGTGGCAGCTTTGTAATTCAAGGCACTAGTTGTGGAAGCATAGATGCTGTTATTACGAGTGACGACGGAACAAATCAGTTTGAGCTAAATATTGACTCAACGGCGACAACAAACATAGATTTTGCCGATATTTCGTTTATGAACGCAACTGGTAGTGCCATTACAGCCGATCAGTCTAATGATTCTGGCAGTAACACCAACGTTACCTTTGCAAACTCTTGTTTACCTCAAAAGATTGTATTTACTAATGCTTCTAGAACGTTAACCGCTGGAGCATGCAATGGTAGCGCTAATGTCTTTGTAGCTCAGTTGCAAAATAACGAAGGAACTCCAAGAGCACCAAGCGCAAATACCGTTATTCGAATGAGTTCAAACTCTCCTGATTACACGGTGTATTCTGATGATACTTGTTCGACTACTGCTACTAATGGCGATTTTACGTACACAAACGCAGACAGTACTAAAAATGTGTACATTATTGATAATAGAAAAAGTGTTCCTACTTGGACTTTAACTGCAAGTAAACAAAGTGGTCCAGAAACAATAACAGACGGGACGCAAGATTACACGGTAGATCCAGGCAATGTCGCCTATCTTGTTATCACCTTACCTGGAGAGACGTTTACAGATGGGGTTGGTAACTCAGGCACTCCTGATCTTAACGGTGCGAATTCAGGCAATAACGCAATTGCTGGGCTTAGCTTCGACTTAGTTTCTATTTCAGCTATTGATGTAAATTACAATGTTGTTGATTCGTACTCTGGTACAAAAAACCTTAGTTGGCAGAGTGGGACTAATTACCCTGCTAACGCTCCGAATGGTGCTTCCCCTAGTTACCCACTAAGCGCATCTTTTGCAAATGGGCAAGCGACTCTTAACCTTTCTGTTACTCTTTATGATGCTACTTTAGGCGACGCGGATCCTACAATTGCGTTAGCTGTTGACGACTCTGATGATGCGGGCGATTTTACTCTTGACTCAACGGAGTTTAGCGTTGAGCCAGATGTTATAAATAGTTACTCTGTTTCTGTTACTACGCCACAAACTGCAGGAACGTGCTTTACAGGGACAAATACAATAACTGCCCTTGATCAGTACGAGAATATTAGGACCTCTGATGCTTCAACGGTTAACATGACTACAAATGGTCAAAGTATTAATTTTTATACTGACAACACTTGTACAACTACCACCACGCAATACACTTTAACCTCTGGGAGTAGCAATTTGTATGCAATGACAACTAAAAAGCAGTCTGGTTTCACAATCACGGCAACAAGAGATGGTGGGACGGAGTCTGGGACGTCAGGTGCAATAACAGTTGACCCTGCAAGTGCTAATGCAATTCTTGTTGTTTTACCAGGGCAAACTTTTACCGATGGAACAGGCGTTAGTGGTGCAACAAACTTTAGTGGTCTTCGTTCTCCTGATGCAACTGCAGGAATCGCCTTTAGTGTGGATCTAAAAGCAGTTGATGCGTACAACAACCTTGTTGACTCAGGCACGAACAACTACACAGGTAGTAAAACTATTGATTTTTCTAACTCTACTGCTGGCAATGCGCCTGATACTACTTCCCCATCTTTTCCATCAAGTCCCATCTCTTTTACAAATGGGGAGGCAAATGGGCTAAGCATCACTTACTATAACGCGGCTACTTCAAGAGATGTTAAGGCGGATGATACTGCAACGCCTGTTAGCGGAAGTATCTCAACTAGTTTTGATGTATTGGCTAATAGTGTTTCTCAGTACGGTGTCGTGCCGACCAGTTACACACAAACAGCAGGAGTTGCATTTAACATCGATGTTATTGCTTGGGATGATTGGGAGAATGAGCTTGGTTCACTTTATACTGCGCCTTCTGGAACCTATGGGTGGACAACAACTGCCTCCGATGCTCCAGACACGACATCTCCTGTAATTGGAACACTAGTTCAGTCAGATTTTACTAATGGGACGGCGACTAAGTCGGTTACTCTTTATAAAGCAGAAACGGGTGTAACTTTTGCGGCAATGGATCCCTCAAGTAGTGTAACTGGTACTTCAAGTGCAATTACGGTTAATCCTGGTGATGTATCGGCAGATACTAATGATTCGTATTTTGTGATAGCAAATAGTGCACGAGCAACTCAAGTGGTACCGCTTACAATCACTCTTAGGGATACATGGAGAAATCCTGTTTCTGGTGTGCCTTTTAGCGATATTACAATAAATGCGACGCCTACCGCTACGATAACTCAACCTTCGAGTAATACAGACTCAAACGGGCAAACAACAGGATCTATTTCATGGAGCGATGAAGGAGTTAAGACGGTAACCATTGGAATTGGAGGTGGTACGAGCTTAGTTCAAGATAATGGCGTTAGCGCTGATGCGGATGGGCTTTTGGATGATACGCATGACGTAGATGTGAAGTTTAAGGTTCAGGTGCATATTGAAGGAGGCGTAAATCTTAATGATGGTGTTCAATTGGCGCCGTAATTGTGCTGTCTAAGCGTCATTACGAGGAGGAAAGCAGAGCTTTGCGACGAAGTAATCTCAGACTGCCGCAGTCGCTTTGCTCCTTCGCAGTGACGAGGAGTTAGTCACTGTATAAACTTGAAAACGGGCATTAGTAGTGATTTAGGCTTCTACTAGTTCCCTACAATAATCAATATATCTCCGCTCCCCTGTTCCCCTTGAGGGAGTTCACCGACCTTCCCACCTAAGAATGTGGCAAAATCACTAGCAATAGAGGTTCCGTTGTCTGTGAGTGGGATTACTAAGATACCTTGATAATCATTCTTTTTGGCTACCTGCCTATCTACAATAGTCACAAAATCATATTGTTCAGTTAATTTGTTCATAATAGGTGTTGTTGCACCTGGCGTTTTAGAACCGTTAAGCAAGTAAACATCGACCTTCGTGGGCTTTTTAGCTTCTTCTTTTGTAGGCGCTGGACTGGGACGCGGAGTCTCGCTACTTACTGTTGGCGTTGGGGTTAGTTGTTGCTGTGTTTGCGGTGTTGGCGAGACTGTTTTTACAGGGACTACATCAACAATTTTGTGCAGCGATGGACGATACAAAATCGCTTTTCCTGATTTTGGGAAGATTAACACCTTGTCCTCGTTTTCAGCTGTTTTAAAAAAACCTTGTTTGATTAATTGTTCTTTATCAATAACAGTTGCTAATGTTGGAGTTTCGTCTGGTAAAACCATTAGTTTGCTAACTTGTTTAGTAATTGATTCAACGTCGTCTTTGTTGTTCCCTACGTTTACTCCGGATAGTTTTAGTGCGATGAGTACACCAAATACAACGAATACGCCAAGTAGTGCAATGATTGAAAAAACTCTTAGACTACGAACTAGATAACTAGGTTCTTCTTTGACCTTCTTCTTGGTGGGCATATTTTTATTATACACACTAGCGGAAAATGTTGATATGGTAATTAGCTTTGGCGGTATTAAGCCAACTGGTGAAAGGCTGACCAGTAATTTGTTGCACCCTTTCTTTTTCTAGGTCGAAAATAATTGTTCTTAGATGTTCATCTTTAGTTGCTCCATACATCTCACTTACTTTTGATAAATACTCTTCCTCGCTCATCCCTTTTCTCACTCTGTTGTAATAGGCTTCAAGTTCGCTAGGAGTAATTGGTTGATCTTGTTTGACTAGAAAAACTTCTGTTAATGCTTGATTAACTAAATCGTTGATTATGTTATTTCTTAGAGCCTTTTCATCAGGCAAACTCATGTTTGAATACTTATAAAATGACTTTTTTTGCGAGAGTCTTTGGTTAAAGATCTCATGTTTTACGCCGTAGCAGTCGATACTGATGATGTACTCATTAGGGTTATCTTCGCAAATATTACTTGGTTTAAGGCGATTAATAATGCCTAGATTTTCCGTGCCTATTTGTTTTGAAAGTACTTCTTGCTGGGCGCTTTGTATTTGTTGTTTAGGGGTACTTTCTTTCGGATTTGGTGTAAAGAACTGTTTATAAAAAAATGCACTTGCAAGTATGATTAAGACTAAGCTTGTTGGCACCAGGGCATATTGCACTAAGCGGTTGAACTTATTAAGACTCATGTGTGTATTATATAGGAGAATTATAATGGGAGAGAGATATTTCACGATATGTCATTGCGAGCGGTAGCGCGGCAATCTGTTACTAATAGACTGCCACGTCACTACGTTCCTCGCAGTGACGAGATTGCTCTGTTGCAAATCCTCAATTCCTATTCGTAATGACGCTTTTGGGGTGTCTTTGCGAAGGAGTGAAGCGACTGAAGCGTCTAAGCAGAGTAGATCGCCACGCCACTTTGTGGCTCGCGATGACGCTAAGCGGCAGACTGCCAGGGGCATTCAAACTTCCTCACAGTGACGAGTGCCAATATAGTGTTAATATTAAAGTATGTTAAAAAAGCTAATCGTTAAGCTAATTATTATTAGTGTTGCTGTATGGACAATCTTTTATTTAATTCCAGGTATGATTTTTTTAGGTGGCGTTTTAGCGTTTGCCGAGATCGTTGGCATCTTTTTTGTTCTCGATTTATTTGTTAAACCACTAGCTAAGTTGATTCCGCTACCTTTTAAACTTCTTGATTTGGGCATTGTTAATATTGTTATAGATGCATTTACTTTTTGGGCGTTATCTAATTGGCTTAATGTATTAAAAATAACACCATTTTGGTTTAGTGGGTTAGGGACTAGTAAATTTGTGATAGCACCGATTGAAATCCCCTATCTTGGAACGCTAATCATTGCAGCGGTTCTTATGGGTATGGTTAATACAACTCTTACCTGGCTTACAAAATAAGGCTTTGTGGCACTATTAATGAGGTCGGTGCTCTCATCTGGTCTGCTATTAAAGGAAATCAAAAAGTCTTGTTAGAAAGCGCCATAGTTTCTTCCACCAAGGAAGATGTCTATCATAATATCCATCAAGCCATAAATTAAGCTGGGTGTATTTGATTTTAGAGCTATCTGCCAACGTTATGTGTATGTCCTTGGAATTAAAATCTGAGCCTTTATAAACACCTGCAGGGTCGGGTCCTTGTGAGCTAATTCCTTTTATTGCAAAGATTATGTGGTCATTATCAAATGAGTTAAAGTAGTCACGCCCAGTTGTGGCTCCCCAAGTCGGATCTATGTTTACCCAGCCTTTTTCTTGGTCATAGTACTGAACCCATGCATGCAGTACATCAGAGACAGTAGGTTTTTGTTTGCTGTTTTCATCGGTTACGTATGCGTACCCATCGACTTCTCGCGCTGGGATACGAATCGCACGAAGAAGTGTAACGGTTAGATCAGTAAACTCCATGCAGACTGCCTCATCTGGGTGCTCAAGTGCGCCTGCTCCGCCATAGCGTTTTACATTACCATTGGAAAAACGTTGGTCTGAGTACTTAAGGGTTGAAGTAACGTAGTTATAAACTTCTTCGGCTGATGAAAATGAAGCTGCAAGCTCTTGGATTTTAGGGTCGTTAACATCCCAAAATTTATCTGGGATTAGATATGGTGTGTCTTCTTTTAAGCTAGCTTGCTTTCCTTCTTTTGAGTTTAAATCAATTTTTATTTGCCCCGTTAACTTAATGTCGAGGCTTTGCCCCCCGCCTAGCTCGTAGTAACCAATTAAGTTACCATCTTCGTCGAATGCCATCTCTTTTGGTTCTGGTTCTATTGCATTGATATAGACTGTTTGTAGAGAGTAAAAATTAGGAGGAAACGCTACTTCAAACGTACCCTTTTTGGTGTCAGGATTAACAAGGTGGTAGTTTAATTCGACATTATAAAGTTGATACTCGCCGATTGTTACCTTTAAGTCTGCCGCTTTTTCGTTTTTGAGTTCATAAATTCGCGATATGGTACTAGCTGATTGTTCTTCATTGATTGCTGTAATCGATTCGGCTTGGACATGCCCCCACTCTGACGGGTAGTTTATGACAATTGTTTGTTTTTCCATTTGCATCTTTTCGGATTTGCCTATTAGTGGAATTGTTATTTCTCTCAGTAGCCCTTTTTTATTAAAGATGCCATCTAGTTTGTATCTTAGTGTAAAGGTGCGAGTTCTTGTAAACGTTTTGGGTTTAGGTAGGCTTATATTGATTGTTGTGTCTGTTACGGTTGTGTTTAAGTCTTTACCGTTTTCATCTTGTGCTTGCGCGTCAATTATTGCCTTTGCTCCAGTTTGAAGTTGGTAAGAGGTCAACACATATTCATCTTGTGTCGATTTGACCTTTATTTTATGGCTTGCCTGTGCAAACGTGTATGGTCCAAATATGTAACTGCTTGTAATATCACTCACAAAGAGCGGTTCCTTTGCGTTTGCCTGAGTTGAGATAGCAAGGAGTAACAAAATCGCAATTAGAAAAAACTTTTTAAGCATGAAAGTATTATACGGCAGGCTATACAACAAATTACAAATCACAAATTCTAAACTATACAAACATGATTATTAAAATGTATCCGTATATTGGTTTAGGTGATGTGCGTCTTGCTGTTCGTTTGTGCCGTTTCGTGCTTGTGATTTGGGGTTTGTTATATGCTCAGGTATTTCTTCAAATACTTCCCTGTATATGAGTTTTTATCTTTTAGTAAGCCTTTTACATTGCCGGTGTATATGACTCTTCCTCCAGCATCTCCGCCTTCAGGTCCTAAATCAACTATCCAGTCTGCAGTTTTTATTACATCAAGGTTATGTTCGATTACAATAACTGTGTTCCCTTGATCAACTAGTGTGTGTAAGACTTTGAGTAAGTTTTCTATATCAGCTGAGTGAAGACCGGTTGTTGGTTCGTCAAGTATATAAACAGTTTTACCGGTTGCTCTTTTTGATAGCTCTGTAGCGAGCTTTATCCTTTGTGCTTCTCCCCCACTTAAGGTTGGTGCGGGTTGACCTAGTTTCATGTAGCCAAGCCCAACATCCATTAGCGTCTTAAGTTTAGCTTTAATTGTTGGGATTGCGGCAAAAAAGTCGAGTGCGCTTTCTACGGTCATATCAAGAACCTGCGCAATGTCTTTACCTTTATATTTAATATCTAGCGTTTCTTTGTTGTATCTTGTCCCACCACATACCTCGCACGTTACATACACATCTGATAAAAATTGCATTTCTATTCTATTTTGTCCTTCACCTTGACAGCTTTCGCATCTACCACCTTTTACATTAAAACTAAAGCGACCAGGTTTATACCCACGTGCTTTAGATTCGGGTAGGCTGGCAAACAATTCTCTAATTGGTGTAAATACTCCTGTGTATGTAGCAGGATTTGACCTTGGAGTTCTGCCTATTGGATTTTGGTTAATCTCGATTACCTTATCTACAAACTCTAGCCCTTTAATGCCTTTGTGTTTGCCTGGTTGCTGTTTGCTCCTATTTTTTTCTAATGCAAGTCGTTTATAAAGTGTTTCAAGAACCAAAGTTGACTTCCCAGAGCCAGATACTCCAGTTACACAGGTAAATGCACCAATAGGAAAAGAAACATCTATGTTTTTTAAGTTGTGTTCGCTTGCTCCAAGGATTGTGATACTCTTTTTTTCATCAATATCACGTTTGTGTTCAAACGGGTGAACTTTTTTCTTGCCACTAAGATACGCTCCAGTTAAGGAGTTTTTGTCTTTCATTATTTGTTCGGGACTTCCTTGTGCAACTATTTGCCCGCCATGCAAGCCTGCCCCAGGACCGAAATCGATTATCCAATCACTTTTCTTCATTGTGTCTAAATCGTGTTCAACGATTATTACAGTGTTCCCTAAATCCCTAAGATTAGTTAGCGTAGCTAAAAGCTTATTGTGATCGCGTGGGTGTAACCCAATTGATGGTTCGTCGAGGACATACAAGACGCCGCTAAGACCTGATCCGATTTGGCTTGCTAGACGTATCCTTTGTGATTCTCCGCCCGATAATGTGCCTGATGTGCGATTTAATGTTAAGTAACTTAATCCGACATCGAGCAAGAACTTAACTCTGCTTTTTAGTTCCTTTACGATTGGTTTCGCAATCTGTTTTTCTCTCTCTGTTAGCTCGCTATGAGAATACTGCGCATTTACTCTGTCACTCTTTAACTCTTCAACCCTCAAACTTGTTAGCCACTCCATTAACTCATCAATACTTAGTGCCGTAACTTCTGCAATATTCATTCCTAAAACGGTTACAGAAAGCGCTTCGTCTTTAAGCCGTGTTCCTTTGCAAGCACTACACTCTTTTTCAATAAGAAATCGCTTGTAATAATTGCGTGTAGAGTCGCTGTTTGTCTCTTTAAAACGCCTGAGTATTGTGGGGACTAGCCGTTCGTAGATAATTTCATCCATTGCAGGCTTTGGGATATCTTTTATTTTTGTGCTAAGTGAAAAGCCGTATTTTTCACCTAGATCAATTAAGTACCTGCGAATACTAGTGTCATAGCTAATTGCCTGTGCCCATGGGAAAATCCCACCTTCCTCAAGCGTTAATTCTTCGTTCATTGTGCTTTCGATATCAACCTCTAGTTGTGTTCCAAGTCCGCCGCATACCGCACAAGCGCCATGTGGTGAGTTAAATGAAAAAGAGCGTGGTTCTAGTTCAGGAAGACTTATATTACACGTAGGACACGCAAATCTTTCACTAAACAAATGATCCTCAAACTCTTTTGGCTTTGCAGGAAAATTAAGTGATTTATCAAGAACTTTACTTGCAATAACTGTGCCATTACTTAGTTTTAGAGCCTTTTCTACTGAGTTTGTAAGTCTTACCCTGTCGATGTCTTTAGTTAGCACTAATCTGTCAACTATTGCCTCGATTGTGTGGCGGTTCGTTTTGATGAGGGTAATTGACTCATCGTCTAAATCATAAACTCGCTTGTCAATTCTGACCTTTGAGTATCCTCGACGCGCTAAATCATCAAGAAGTGCAGAGTACTCCCCTTTCCTATCTTTAACTAGTGGCGCTAGAATTAAGAGTCGAGTTCCTTCCTTTGTGCCACCAAATCGCTTAATTATGGAGTCAACAATTTGGGCAGGGGTTTGTGCACTAATCTCTTCGCCGCAGTTTGGACAATGTGGGTGACCGATTCGCGCAAAAAGTAAGCGCAAGTAGTCGTAAATTTCGGTTGTTGTTCCGACTGTTGAACGTGGATTATGAGAAACAGTCTTTTGATCAATTGAAATCGCTGGGTTTAAACCGTCTATTTGGTCGACATCGGGCTTTTCCATCATGCCAAGGAACTGGCGAGCGTATGAGCTTAAAGATTCAACGTACCTACGTTGTCCTTCAGCATAAATTGTGTCAAACGCTAAAGAGCTTTTTCCGCTTCCAGAAACGCCTGTAAAGACGACAATTTTTTCTTTAGGTATTTTTAGGCTAATGTTTTTTAGGTTGTGAACTCTAGCCCCTTGGATTTCAATGTAACGTTGATTGCTTTTAGTCATATTTTGTAAACAGTTAATTATATAACGGATAGCGAGCTTGGCTCAATATTACGGTATAATTGCGCGTATGAGGTATCAACGTGCATTGATTAGTGGAAGACGTGCAACTGGAAAATCAACATTGCTTTGGGAGTTACAAAAGCGTTTAAATTGGCCAATTTTCTCTATAAGTATGTTTCTTCGTGATTATATCAGGCAATATAACTTAACTCCTCAACAGGTGGACGAGCGGCGTGTTGAAATTGCAAAAGATATCGATGGGCGGATTTTAAACTTATTGTCTAGCTCTAACAATGTACTAATAGAAGCAAAAGTATATGGTGGGATTAAAAAAAATCTCCCTGGTACTGCAAAAATACTGTTAACTGCTTCTGACAATACGAGATACCAACGAAATGCGTTTAGGGAGGGAATATCGTTCGACAAGGCTAAGAAAAGGGTCATTAAGAAAGAGACTGAATGGGAACAAAAAATGGCAAAAATACTAGGGTTTAACGATTTCTTTGATCCTAAATATTATGATTTAGTTGTCGATACAACAAATCTTACTCGCGAGCAAGTTGCTGACAAGGTAGAGACATGGTTAAAAAGTTAATACTATCGTTTAGCTTCATCGTTATCTGCGGAATGCGCACTCTTAAGCTCTCGTATCCTATCTCTTATTTTGGCAGCGCGCTCAAAATCTAGCTCTTTCGCAGCCTTTTTCATTTGTTTGGTTAGTTCAGATATAAGTTTATCTGTTGTTGTGTCATATTCCGTTTGTTTGATGTGTTTGCGACTTGTGACTTGTGATTTGTTTGGAGTTTGTGATTTGTAATTTGTAGTTTTTTGTAAAAGCCCTTCGATATCTAATTGTTCGCTCCCGTAGTCCTTTACCTTTTTCGACCGTTCAATCAGTTGGCTTCTAATTGGCTTGTTTATACTTTTGGGTGTGATTTTGTGTTTCTTGTTGTATTCAAGTTGGATTTTGCGTCGTCTGTTTACTTCGTCGATTGCTCGTTGCATGCTGGCAGTAACTTTGTCTGCATACATGATTACCCTACCCTCTACATGCCTAGCGGCTCTTCCCATTGTTTGGATTAAAGACGTCTCTGAACGTAAGAATCCTTCCTTATCGGCATCTAAAATTGCAACTAAACTTACTTCTGGTAAGTCTAAGCCCTCTCTTAACAAATTTATCCCGACAACGACGTCATACTCCCCTTTTCGAAGAGCATTTAAGATGTCTACCCTATCTAGAGTATCTACATCTGAGTGTAAGTACTGAACAGATATGTCTTGTTCTCGAAGGTAGTCTGTTAAATCTTCTGCCATCCTTTTTGTAAGCGTTGTTACCAGTACTCGTTGCTTTTTCTTGACGGTTTTTATTATCTCATCTATTAAATTTTCTATTTGGCTTTTGGTTCCCCTCACAACGATTTCTGGGTCGACAAGCCCGGTCGGGCGAATGAGTTGCTCCACAATGCCGGTTTGGGGGTAGTCGTTAAGTTGCAGCGTTTGAGAGTTGGAGGGTTGGAGAGTTGAGGACATAATCCTCTTATACTCCTTAATACTCCTTTCTATCTCCCAACTTGATGGGGTTGCGCTTGTGTAGACTATTTGATTAGCCTTTTGCAAAAACTCATCAAGGGTTAATGGGCGATTATCTAGTGCGCTTGGTAGTCTAAACCCAAAGTCAATTAGTGTTTCTTTCCTTGCCCTGTCGCCGTTATACATTCCCTTGATTTGAGGTACTGTGATGTGGGATTCGTCAATAATAATTAAGTGATCTTCCGGAAAATAGTCTAGAAGTGAAAATGGTGGTTCTCCTGGCTTTCTGCCGTCAAAATATCTTGAGTAGTTTTCAATCCCCTTGCAGTAACCAATTTGTTCAAGCATCTCTAAGTCGTATTCTGTTTTTTGCTTAAGTCTGTAGGCTTCAACGCTTTTGTTTTGGCTTTCAAGCTCTTTTACTCGTTTTTCTAAATCTTTCTTGATTTGCTCTATCCCCTTTTTGATTCTTTGAGTATCGGCAACATAATGCTTGGCTGGATATAGGGTAAACTCGCCAAATTTTTCTAGTTTAGAAAGAAGCGATTGTACTAATGCATCGGTACTATTTGAGATTGCTTCGTGCACCTCTGCTGGATTGTCGGTTACCTCGGTGGTACGAGAGTTATTTGCTTGGAGAAGCGCAGCTTCTCCCGTAAGCACGCCTTGCGTGCGTCCATCGCGAGGAGCAACGCGACGCGGCGATCCGTTGTCGCTCGAGATTACTTCGTCGGAAATCTTTGATTTTCTCCTCGTAATGACATTTGTATATTCCAGCTTGTCATTGCGAGCCTGATGAATATCAGGCGTGGCAATCTCATCATTTGCTTTTAATGCTTTT
Organism: bacterium; assembly: GCA_027002475.1. Lineage (GTDB taxonomy): Bacteria > Patescibacteriota > 4484-211 > 4484-211 > JALWZS01. Next base: position 22,006 of record JALWZS010000018.1, read on the forward strand.
CCTGTAACTGGGTGGATTAGTTTTATCGATTCTAATTTGTCGCCAAAAATGACTAGTCTTATAGCACTATCCAAATAGGCTGGGAATATATCAATGGTTTCGCCTGTTACTCTAAACGTCCCCCTTTTAAATTCATAGTCCGAGCGCGTGTAATAAAGTTGTACTAATCTTACAAATAGGTCTTGTTGTCTAAGCGGCATACCTTCCTTTAAAGTGAGAGTAGTTTTTTTGTACTCAATTGCGCTACCCAAATTATAGATTGCACTGACACTTGCGACTACAATTACATCGCTCCTTGTCATTAGCGCAGTTGTAGCGGAAAGACGAAGTTTGTCGATATCTTCATTTATAGAAGCATCTTTTTCGATATATGTATCTGTTTGAGGAATATAGGCTTCTGGTTGGTAATAGTCGTAATAGCTTACAAAGTATTCAACCGCGTTGTCTGGGAAAAATTCTTTATATTCTTGATATAACTGAGCTGCTAGAGTTTTGTTATGAGATATAACTAGTGTGGGTTTATTAACGTTTTGGATGAGATTGGCAACGGTAAAAGTTTTACCGCTTCCAGTAACACCCAAAAGTGTTTGATGCTTCATGCCTGCGTTAACACCGTTTGTTAAATGCTTTATTGCCTGCGGTTGATCCCCTGTTGGTTTGTATGGAGAGTGTAATTTAAAACTCATCAGACCTCCATTTTACCCTGCTTGGGCTATTTTTGATTTGCGAAATGGATTTTGAAGGTGTAATATATGGCTTATAGCACATCCACTCTGAAAAATCCCCAAACAAGGAGGTGGGAAATGAGTGAGAACATCACTATCCGTTTCCAACAACTCTATGACGGTGCTGTGGTCATCGCCGGGGAACATTGGACATCACTGCGATTGGGCAAAGTTCTGGAGGTTAGGGATAATGGGGCGGTCATTGCGCCTTTAGGGAAGAACGGCGAGTTATTACGAGGACGTAGTTTTTTTGTTAGAGCTGGTGGTTTGTTTTTGAATGCGGAGCCTAAGGGGGATGCGTAAGATGAGAAGATGTGATTTGGGAGGGCGGCTGTAATAAAGCTTTCATACAGTCGCCCATTTTTTATGGGCAGCTCTCGAGTGTTGTGCATATACTTTAAATTATTTAATATCTTGAATGTCTTTGGGATACACGAGGTGGAACACGGCGAGCGTTCTTTAGTGAGTGTTGACAACTGATACATATCTCCACAGATGTACAAGGGTTAATAGCGCCGCAGTATGGACATACGCGCTCCCAGTTCGTATCAATATTTTCTCAAAAGAGGTTGTGCATTATTCAGGTCTCTTTTGTAACAAGCTGCAAGTTGTATTGGATAAATTCTTCAGATTTTAAGTATTCAGGTCTGTTGACAAAATAACTCTTGGGCACTTTTCTAAGTCTCCAGAATTCACGTAGTGAGCCGATCAGTCTAAAAAAACGATACGCATATAAAACGAGGAAAAATGTAACACCGTGAGATAGTCTGTAATGTTCACCTTTTTTAAAGTACTGGGTAAGTATTTTTACTTTACTTGTCTTATTGATGTACATATCAGAAAATGCTAGGTATGACCGAAGTCTTCCGTACCTCATCCAAGTCTTATAAAGCTTTGGTACGTTGTCAGGTTGATGATACATAACTACATCGCTAGCACGTCTAACAGTTATGTTCGTGTTTTGGCGGAGTATTCGCTCGGACCACTCTGAGTCTTCACAACCGCTGAGTTCGGGGTCGTATAGTCCATAACGATAATAGATCGTTTTGCGTACTATTAAGTTCGGAGAATAAAGTCTTTTAGGAAATTCATACCATAAACTGCGAAGCACATTGTACTGTTGAGTTAATTTACTGTCATTGTTCTCAAATATTACTTTTCCCATTACGACGTCAGCATCATTTGTGTATTGCTTCGCTCGGTTTATGTAATCTTTAGGTATATGACAGTCTGAGTCTAACATCACGACATAATCAAATTTCGCGTGAAGTATGGCAACATTTCTTGCTAAAGATATGTTCTTTTCGTTGATGCAGAGGAATCGAATGTTTTTATGGTTCAAGTATGCCGCTGTTAATTTTTCCTGATAATCTTTTGGGCTTTGGTTTAGAACTACTATGCATTCACACTCATGTGACATTTCTGCTGCAATGAAAGAATCTAGTGCCGTGTATATTCGTGTGTCGTTGTATGTTGGGACGACAAAGCTATACATGATTACGTTTCTTGCTGGCTATTATAAGTAAACCGTGGGGTTCTTTGTGCCCCCAAGATGTAACAAATTCAATCTTAAAAAATGGCAATAAAAGCGGCCAGAGAAGGCTGTGTAGGAATCTGCTCTTTCGTCGTACCACTTCTAGTATCTCATATAACAACTCTGAGAGTTTATAGTAGTGTTTTATGGAATTGGTAACGGTAAAGCCAGCATTCTCTAGGTAAGATTGCAGTGCATCTTCAGTAAACCCACTGTGTTCATGGTGGTCTTCTCCATATGAGAAATGCTCCTCTAATTTTATGTATTTTTTATCTTCCCCATACGGTACGCGTATGCAAATTCGTCCATCTTCTTTTAGGTGGTTATAAGCAACTTTAAGTACTTCTGAGATATTCGGTATGTGTTCTAACACGTCAAATATAATACAAGCATTAAAGCTCTTGTTACTCTTGTACCTTGTAGCATCGGCATTAAAGTACCTTATAGGAAGTTTAAGTGTTTTGGAGACTTGTATAGCTTGGTCTAGTCTATGCTGCATAAGATCTAACCCTACCCCAGTGATTCCATAATCTATCGCTAGTTGGTTCAGTAGTGCCCCTTCGCCACATCCTAAGTCCAGTACACTACAATTTGTAGTGATGTTGCAGTATCGTCTAACGAGATAATAAGAGATATGATATGGCACGAATGGCATCCCAAATAATGCGTAGTGAATTTTCCAATATATATTTTTTTGTATTAGGGAGTACGCACTGGCAATCCTACCCTTGAATAGTTTTTTATATATTTTGTTCGTCATAACGTTGATGACTCTCGTGTGAAAACTGCATCTTTAGGCAAGAAAAAACGATTCTTTATTCCCAACCAATAGAGTCGATACATAATGATTAGAAGGTAAAGTAATTTGGCAATAGTAGAATACTCTTTATTGCTAAGAAAATCAATAAATATCTTAGGATAACTTTTAGAACTGTTGTCATTTATGAGCATATTAATAAACCTGCTTTTTACTCTGGGCTTTTTATTCAGATAGCGCTTACACAGCTTCGGGTGCTTCCTTTTTAATTGTTTATATGCAGCGTCAAAACGGTCTATTTGCTTTAGGTAGTCATGCCAGGTCTCAGGTTTTTTGTAGCTGTATGATGTGTCCTCTACAATTATAAACCCTTTGCTTTTATCCTTTGAGTATAATTCTAACCAAAAGTCTTCTGCCATTGTTTCTTCTGGAAATCCTTCAGGTAGGAGTTTTTTTCTAAAGCTAAATGCTCTTCCTATGAGAGAGTGTTCATCGTTTTTGTAAAAATAGTCGTGATGTACTCTTTGTACTTGCATAAGGAGGGAATTATTGGAGAGGTTTGCCGGAAAACCCACAGCTACTGCGGCTAGGTAATCTGGGTTATGTTGGAGTGCATAATATAGACTTGCTATAAGGTTAGGTTTTAGGCGGATATCGTCAACAATTTGTACAATTATATCGGATTTACAATGTTGTAAGCCGATGTTTAATGCACGCGGTTTGCCTGGTTTGCTCTCCTTGATTACGTCAATTTGACGATTTGGTGCCTGGAATTTTTCTTTAACTTCTTGAGCATACTTAATGCTAGAGCTATGGCACGCGCTGCATACTATTACTACTTGTAAGTTCGTGTTTGTAGGCAATTCTTGGTTAGAGATATCCGACACTGTTAGTTCTAAGGTGGATGAGTTATGAAACGGTATTAATACAGAAATCAATTCTTGCTGGTCGTTTAGTTTTTGTAAACTAGGAAGATCCCTTATGGGAGTAGCGGGTATCGTAAAGCTTCCAGTAGATTTATGGTTAAGAGTACCATTGTATATAGAATAGTAGTTGTACTGCTCCTTTTCTTTAGTGGCCTCCATATATTCCTTTGTAGTTCGTATTGTTAGCACTAGGATGATATCATATTGAGGAATTCTATAAACATATTTTCGATGAAAGGTAACATTATCAAACAAGGGATTGAAAGCATCATAGGCGAGTTGTTAGGAGATGTATATATTGAATCTGTTGGGGAAGAAGGCGAAAAGATGAACCAAATATATCTGGTTCATTCAGATGTAAAAAGTGTCGTGCTTAAACTGATAGGTACAGCAAATCCACTTCAGGGAGAGGAGAGTCTATTTGACATAATATACGATGCAAAAGTACACGAGTACGTTTGTAGGATCGCAGGTGCATTCTGTCCCCCTAGGCGAGTAATAGCTTACGACAATGGAAGTAGTAATCCGTTTAATAGTCCATATGTCGTGCAGGAATATATCAATGGAGAATTTGTTGTTGATGAGGACTTAAGTGACATGCGCAGTGTAAATAAGATGATTTCGTCTATACTTAAAATGTATGCCTCGATGTCTTCTAAAACTGAGTTTTCTAAAGTAACGGTTGAGGATTTGAGGACAGCAGGAATTGACGTAGAACCTGATTATATTGAATACGTCGATAATAGAGTCAAATCACAGAGTTTGCAGTCAGACAAAAATTTTGTGCGTAGATACATTAAGAATGACATATTAGCTTTTGCACCTGAAGATTATAAGGGGCGTTTATTGGATTTCATTGACTCGAAATGTGATTACTTGAATATTAACGAATACCACTTAGTCCATGGGGACTTTAAGTTGGGAAATATAATAAAACAAAACAACAATTATATATTAATTGATTGGAGTAGGGCCTATTTTGGGGATATTGCACATGACTTAGCATATTTGCTAGTGGCAGTGTTTTCTGCTAGTGATGTGGCGCATACAGTAAATGTATACGACCAGTTGAAAAAACTTCGGTTCTTGAGTATGGAAAATGTTAGACGTAATTTGGATGACAGGATAATATTTTATATGTTCGTGCTATTTTTCTCGATGGGTAGAGTATTTTATCCAAATGATATCGCACAAATCTGTGAGGGGATCCTTAGTCCTGCGGCAACCGTATACGATTTTTTGGAAAATAACAAGTGGGTTATGGGACGGAAGTATTAAATATGACACAACGGTTGAAATTATCAATGACAATTCCTGTCGGAGAACATCATGCAGAATACCTAAAGGATAACATTGAATACCATAGCTTTTTGGGTGTGTCTAACTTTTTGGTGATGTTACATAACTTTCCTGATGGGTTGAAACGCAATGTCAAACGAGAACTTTCTGACTACCCTGTTACATTCATAGGTAATACAAACCCAATATTTGAAGATGGTGAAGTAAGAACCAGATTGGCAAAAAAAGCGTATGAACTTTTTTCTAGTGATTGGATTATTAACAACGACGTAGATGAGTACTGGGTTCCTAAGAGTGGCGAGAGTTTAAATGAGATATTTTATAAGTATACAGATGCTAACGTTGTTACTGTACAAAGATACAATATGTTAGCTTACACTACTTCTATAGATACTTATGTATCGCCGCCGCGAAGTTATATTTATAGAATTATCCGCCCGTTAACGTTGTCTAACTCCAGATTTGATGAGGTGTCTCCATTAGAGTTTATGCTCAAAAAGAAATCAGGAAAATCGGCTAGTCGAGGCAAGGGCATAATATCAGTTGGTCCAGGCAGTCATCTAATTCAGATAAAAGACAAGGTCAATATCCTTTCGGAGGATATTGTGATTTACCACTATCCTTATTCAACAAAAGAGCATTTTATAAAAGAGCTAAGGAATAAGATTGGTTCTATGCTAGCAGATAAAAGTCTAACTCAAAGGCAAAATTGGCATATACGTTATCTTGAGTATTACTATAATTCTGGCAGAATAGAGGATGTTTTATCGGTACTGTTCCCTGATGCTGATTTGGTTGAGGAGTTAGAAGAAAAAGGAGTTGTAGAAAAAAGTACATTTGTTCATGATTTTTTCATGAGTAGTCAAGAGATAGGTTCTATAAATAATATATAGCAAGAAAAAAGCCCGGAACCACACTATGTGTGGCCCCAGGCTTCGTTTTTTAGTCCGCCCCCCGCGCCTGCCGACGCATGCGCCAATCGCGCAGGTCGGCGATTTCTTCCTCGGTGACGTCGGACTCTGTCACCGAGAAGCGGAACAGTCCATTTTCCAGATCTCTAATTGAGATGTTATGCTCTCTTCCGAGCTTTTCCATTGCCCGGGAAGCATCCGTGGTCTCAATCGAAGACCCAATCGGCCACCAGAAAAGGTGGTGGTTGAGAACTCGAACGCTCCGCAGGAGGACGACAGACTGACGCAGATTCGTCATGATTCCTCCAGAAGTGGTAGTGAGAGTTGGTGGACAAAGGTTCTCTGCTGCTGGGGTTGATTGGGCCTGGGTTCAGCGTAGGCCTCTTCAGGCGAGGCTGGAATATTTTTGGGCCTCGGGCCCGAGAGTTTCCAACCTTGGCGACCGGCTTTGCGCCCGTACTTCATCCGTGCGACAAACCCTGCAGACACCCCGCAGCAGGGGTTATTGTGCAGGATTCGTAGCGCGGTTCGAACGGACGCCTCACTGACGTGAACGCCAGCATCCAGCAGAATCTGCTGGTGCTCGCCAGCCGTCAACCAGTGAGATCGGTCACCAAACTTGAGGAGAGCCCGAAGGGCTTTCCAAGACTGCGGTCCCAACCCCGGAGGGACTTGCTGCTTACCCATTTCCGCCTCCCCGCTTTCGGTCAGGTCCGATATGGGCAAGCGTATCATTCAGCTGGCTAATGGGCACTCGGAAGAACTGCGCCCGTTTTCCTTTTATCTCCGCGAACGGTGGAATATCCGCGTCAAAGGAAAAATGGGGCAGTTGTAAGTGCGTTAACGCGCGTTCACCATAGTGATCTAAGCTTCTGGAGGTTTGTCGTACCAGAAATATAATGGCCGAATCCATGGCTTCTGGTGCAACAATTTGGGAATGGTGAATTCCGCCAACTTGAACTGATACCTTCACCTTATTAGGGTTTTTCCTTGCGAAAGCGATAGAAAGATTAGCTGTTAATTGGGGTTGCATATTCACTCCTTGTGTTGGTTCGAGTACGGAGAAAGGGGCGTATAACCGTCCCTTTCTCCGTGGTGGTAACCTAGCCGAAGGTAGACTCAGTGATCTTGCGCCGTAGAAGTATTAACTTGGGGTGAATATCCATCCCTTCATCGAAGTGTCTCTCGTCTCCAATGAAGGTGATCAATCCAAGCACCACTGAACTGCGAAACGCGAGTCCTAGTACTTCTCGCTCTACTTCTTGCAGTCGTCGGAACACTGTCGGTGCAGTTTCTTTATATGTCCCGTTTTCATAGTGACCGACAACGCAAACTACATCACGGTAGACGTGGGGTTGGTACCCCAATGACCTCGCGAAATGTAGTTTTCCTACTGCAGCGTCCTCTCCGATATGACTGATGCTAGTCACTATTTGCATATCTTTTTTGCAGTGTCTGCAAAATCTTTCAGAGGGGTTCTGCAGGAAGGTATCAGTTGGTAATGGGACTTCACAGATGGCGCACGCAGGCGGTCCGCCTCGTTGTTGGGCACGCTTAAGGGCGTCCCGTTCGATTCGGCGACGCCTAAGCTGTGCTACAAGGCGTGACTTTGTGTTGATTGCTTCAGCAACCTCCGCCATGTCTCCAGTTTTGGCTAAGGCAGAGATTTCTTTGAGTAATTGCTGGATATCTGAGTCTACTTCGTTAAGTTTTTGCTGAATAGCGTCCATTGTTCTGTAGGGGGAGTGTGGCAGGGTGGGTGGAAAAAATCAGTAGAACGCGTGCCTGCCCACGCGAACTACTGAAAGGGTTAAAGGTTAGTTCATAAGCACCTCCTTTTTTGAGTGAATGAGTGAATTAAAATGCCCTTTTATTGATTGGGGTCGCTGCCATTAAACGGTTTATTGAAAATATGTTTAATAGTAACGGCCCCAATCAATAGCAACCCAATGGATATTGATATTAGCCTATTTGTTAAAGTCCTAGTGTGTATACATATTTATAACACATCAATCAAGATTTTTAGCTTATCCTATCTTGCATCCAGATTTATATGAATACAAAGTAGAGTAATCTAAATAAACTATCCCCCCGAGCCTTGCGACCCGGGAGGATATAACTGCTATCGATGTCGCCTACCCTCCTTAAACCCTCTGCGGGTTTTTTTAAGTCCCCGCGTTAGGCGAGCGGTCTTTTTGGGGGGATGGCGGCGTTTTTTGCCCTGAGTAGGGTAGAACAGCTTTCTGACTGGATTCATCGTACCTCCTTTTGGGAGTTGTAAGAAGATTGAGAAAGCGAATTATGCCTCTTCGAATTCGTCGATAAGTTCTCCCTCGACGAATTCGGGAGCGGGTTCAGCTTCTTCGTAGAGGGCTGTGGGCCATTTGCCCGGGTCCTCTACGCTTTGCAGGTCGATGATCTCCCCGGTCTCCGTCAGATCTTGTATGATCTTAAGGAGTTGACGGACCTGATGGTCGTTTTCAGCCATCAGGATGCCAGCTCGGGCGTCACCTGCACTGGCTACAATTTCGGCATAGGCTTTTGCCGCCTGTGCTTCCAGTGCGGCAATGGTTTTTTGCTGTGGGGATTGAGCTGCTCGTCGCGCTAGCTCGATGAGAGAACGCGCGATGTTGTGAGCGTTTTGAAGCCCAAACGCTCGATCTCGAGCCGTAGGTCCGTACCTAGAGGGAAGGTTAATGTCCCCTATCCCCCAGATCTTATTAAGCAGGCCGTCGATGATGCGACCACTAAGAGTCGCATTCTCAAGTCCCACCTTCTCGCCGGGTGAAACCACTTGGATCTCCTTAAATTCGGTTAACGGGCCAAAGCTCATATACCGAGTCCAAGGGATTCGCACGCGTGATTTCCACGCACGGTAGGTGGTGACTACTAGGCGGTCGTGTTTACGATTCCATTCGGTAAAGGCTGTGATGACAAGAATCATAAACACTAGAAAAGGGATAACGAAAATGGTGTATTCTGCAAGGTTCGGTAAGGGGAGCCCAAACAGTACCACCACACGCCAAATGAAAAACACAAGTGCGCTAACGCTTAAACCCGCGATAAGCGTTACCTGTGCTACTCTTGGGTAAGTGGTGACCCACGGACTTGCTGTCAATACCATTTCCACTTCTTCTCCATGAAGGAGCTTGACTCCCTGCTTGACATGAAAGATGGAATCAACGAGCTCCTCCATTTTTTCTACGAGTCCTAACTTGGGTTTATATCTGCCCGACACTCGTAGGATTGTGGCTACGATGAGGTTAATGACCTCATACGAGAGCCAAGTCGTAACGAGAACCTGAGCGAATGAGAACACTACTTCGCTTGCAATCAGGTATTGGAGCTGTGAAAAAGCCTCGCTCGCTCCGGCTGTTCCCGCTGGTAGGACGATGGCCCAGAAGACCGTCTTTATCTTGCCTTCTGGCAAACTCTTCATCACTAGGATGACTACCAGTACGGCCATCATCTGGGTAAAGATTTGCCAATCCTGAGTGGTTGTACCATTGACCACACTAATTACCCACAGTGCGGTCAAGATGGTAGATACCAGACTCAGGATGAGTAGGACTGCTTTCCGCATATTCTCTCCTTGAGAGTGGTTTTGGTATTAGTAGATAAAGATAATCTTTGGAATAATGGCTGTAACCCTTCCATATGGCGCTGCTTGTAGCTTTGCCATAGGAAGGGTTTGTCTTTTTATCGTACCCGCAGTTTGACCCAGAAGGGTCTACCTACAGGTTTGCCACATTCATCATACAGCTGGAATGTGGCTTTTTGTGATCGCCCTTTCTTTTGGGGAACGATCACGGCAGTGACCTTAAAGGTCTTGCCAGGTTGAGCAGGCTCGACCGTAAAACTCACAAGTTTGAAGTTACCTTTTTCCAGTTTGAGCTGGAAGTCAGCGGTAACTTCATTATCGCCTGTAACCTTAAAGAGCCAAACTTTTTCAACTTTCTGGCCCTTCTTAACCTTACTCCCATCAGGGAGCGTGACGTCCTTCTGGAACTTCAAGGACGTGCCACACACCTTTGCAGGAGTGGGGGTAGTGGTTGGGGTCGGCGTGATGATTGGGGTTGAGGTCGCTTCGGGCGTGGGTGTTGCTGTGGGGGGGGGTGTGGGTATCTCCAACGCTGGCTGGTCGACCAGCCAGGTCGGCATTTGTCCCCCACCAAGCTTCGTTAACTTTTGAGAACTTGGTGAGATGTGCCACACTTGGCACCCTCCATAGCAGAAGAAACCGTAGTCCTCCACGGCTTCCTCCCCTGCCCGTGTAAATACAATGCCATTGGGTCCCCATTCAGGGTCAATAGCATCGCCCACCTCAGTCAGCCACTCGCTTTGGCGCGTCACCAAGTTGAGGGTTTTCAAGTCCCACCCTTTGTCGCTTCTGGCGGCGAAGACAAGCTTCGTGCCATCAGGGGAGAAGCTGGGGAAAATACCCTCTACCTGTAGGTCTTCGCGAGTGATTTTTCCGTCAAGATTCGCGGTTGCGAGCCAAAGGTCCCACTCACCTTCGCGCTTGCCCTTTTGCGACCAGGCGATTTGCCCCGCGGGGCCTAGGGCAGGGGTGATGGCTTGAGTGGCAAGGTTAAGCCGAATGTCATCGGGATAGATGACAATCGTGCTTTTCGGATTCTCAAAATTAGAATAATCCGTTTGCACGAATACGGCTTTCCCACCGACTGAGGGGCCTAGAAATTCGCCACCCTCTGGTAGAGTGGCGAGGGGACTTTTTCCCCGAATATCCACCAAAAGCGTTCCTTGGGGATCTTCGGAGAAGGCAAAGTAAGAAGATGGCCAAGCGAGCCCCATGTCGCTCCATTTGGACTCGAACGACTCTTTCTCGCCAGTATGAAGATCTTTTTGGACCAATTGACCGGAGTCGTTGACCCAAAGAACTTTACCGACCGGTTTTTCCTCTGCCACCTTGACCGGTGTCGGAGGTGGCGTCGGGGTTAATGCTGGAGGGGGAGGCTGGCTGGCTTTCCAGCCTAGCCATATGGCGAATATGGCTAGCAGGACCAGCCCACCTACTTTTGTGAATCTCATAATTTTTCTCCTTGTGAGAGATGGTGGTTGATTGTTGGGTTGATGAGAATTTGAGTTGTGTTTTTACACATAAACTCATGACAAATGAAAACGATTTAGTCTTCATCTAGCATGAATTAAGGTGTCCGCGAGGACAGGGGGTTACCCCTGCCCTCGCTCGATGGTTAGCTCGTTAACTACATCGGCAACGCGTTTGCCGTTTACCGATGCTTGACTCAGTGCCTTACCAAGTTCGCTTAACTGGACTTGGGCCTCGAATAAACGAGTGACAAGGCCACTGTTTAGTTTCCGGATCGATGGATCATACTGCTGTAAAACCCGAAGGTATTGCTGCTTCGAGATTTCGCGATGTGATCCATTTGTCCTTTCCGCGGAAGGCTTGGACTCCGCTGGGCGGCGTGTACCGTCACCCCGTCGTCTTTCGGCAAGTTCAGCCTCATCGATTAGAAGCTGTGCGACCCGCCGCATTGCTTTGGGCGTCTCTAATGCTTTCAGTACAGCGTTAAAGGCATACCCAACGACAAGATCTGTCCCTCGCAGAAGATGCATGAGCCGTCCAGCTTCCTCGGCCCATTGTTCCTCCTGCTCGCGCTCATGGGTTTTATCTTCTTGAGCCCAGAGCGCTTGCCAGGCCGCAACGGCTTCGTCCCAAGGAACACAAACATGCCCTTGTTCGCGGTTACACTCAGCAAGTTGATGAAGGTATTTTAAAGCCGCCTGGGGGTTTTTCTGCCGCGCGCAGCGCTCGCGGACCTGCTGATGTACCCATAATCGTTCAGGGTCGTTTTGGAACATCAAATCCGGGCGCCGCGTAGTGGTGTCATTACCCGTCATCGAAAGTGAAGGGTAGCTAACACCTGCGGTTTTGGGGCGATGCATCCACACGGTGGTGGAGTTGGGGCCCCCAACGGCGTCGAATATGTTACTGTTGCTCTTCGACCCCATTAAGGCCGCAAAAATGCCAGTGATGCTGGCGTCGTGGCCCTCGGGTCCCATGCCGACGGTTTGTACCATCGGTAACATCGCTTCGTTTAATGCCCGCGCAGGGATGCCGCCACTTGTAGCGGCAGACCCCTCGTAATGTGGGGCATAAACGAACTTTGCCAGCCCTGCAAGCGAATCCACGATAAAGATAACGTGATACCCACTCTCGTACAACCGAATAGCGAGCAACTTCGCTGCGTCAGCAACGATTCTTGCCGCTAAGTTACGGTTGTTTTGAGTTGGGTTAGCAAGTGATGGAGACTTCGAGTTGCTTAGTCCAACTAAAGCCTGGAAGTGGTACAAAGGTACCCTCCCGGCGTATTGGGCAAGCAGCTTTTCGGTCTCTGTAACATCATGCGTTCGTTCTCCTGCTTGGAGGTGAACGAATGCCATCTTTTTCCAGTTTTGCCCTGCGAGCTCGAGGAGACTTTGTTCAACCTTGAGGATGGTCGTAGTCTTCCCTGAGCCAAAGTCTCCCGCGGACATTACTTGAGACCCAGGGCCAATTGGGGCAATTGCTCGCAGTGCGCGGGTTGTTGGATCTCGAGTAATATCGATGGGCCATTCCTCACGAGGATAGCCCAAGCGATTCCCCGATGTCTCGACATGGTCGGCAAACCATGGTCTGTTTTTGACCATTTCGTAGTCTACCAAGCCATTGACGGAGATGATTCCGGCAACCACTTTGCCATGTCGAGTAAAACTAATTTCATCCATTTCCCGCAGCCCCCACTGTTCTACAAGCTGGGGGGGGATCAATGGGCGTTTCCTCGCTGTTATCGCGAGGTTGGGATGCTCTTGTAGTGCCTTCTGAGGCACTACAAAGAAGTCGTACCCTTTCCCTTTAGTGGAAAGGATGGGGATTACAAATCCCCTTACGACTTTTTGGTCCTCAGTAGTTGTTGGCACTACAAATCCTCCTTGAGTGATTTTAACAATTAATAAATTTTTGGCCTTCTTATGGGCCGATTAATAAATTCATTGGTGCATGAATTTATTAATCGACCGGGAATGCCCATCCTCTATGAGAAGGACGGGCATTCCCTATTTAAAGTGGACTGAAACGGTTAAATACTGCCCGTTCCGAGACCACGTTATTACTGCGGTCTTGTTTGTCCTGTTTTGCAGGATTATTGGGCTTCCTGGACACACTATCGCTGTATGGAGGTATTTCCTCCACGGCGTTGCATGGTGTCTGGGGGCTCGTAGCACTGCAATGCCAGGAGTCTTTCTGGCTAAGCTTACGAGCATGGAGGCGTTGTAACAAGTGCCTCCCCCAATATATCCCGCAGCGACTCGGTAGCCACGCCAACCATTCTTGACATCGCTCATTGTACAGAAGTTCCACTTCTGCCCCGGAGCAATTTGAATGGTTTGGTTGCGCCGCGCCCACAAAAAAACGTTAAACTTCTCACCGTCATTTTGTGGCGCGACCCTCCAGCTTCCAAAGTTGTAAGTCACGGAGTAGGTTCCGTTAACATTACTCGTTGGAAGAGAAGGGGTGGTTGTGGACTGAGACGTTTTTGAGGGGATATTTGCAGGGTACACAATCCTCCCTTTCATAGGACCCTTGTAAGCGCCGGGAGGTACTGTGCAGAACTTGCAGTATCTCATAGCGCTTCTTGGGAAGACTCTGCTTGGCGGAATCCTACCCCCATGGAAGATTTCCATATGGGTGTGGGGCCAGCTAGTAATGCCTGTCCTCCCAAGGTGCCCTACTGGCGTACTGGCTGTTACGCGTTGACCAGCACGCACGAGAACCCGTCCGTCTTTTCTAGGGACGTTCATTCGACGGACGATTGTTCTATTGTTTTCATTCGCCAGATGACAAAGGTAGGCTTTATACCCGCCATCCAAACGAATGATTACCCAGCACCCGTACCCACCAGCGTTGTTGCATCCTGCATACTGCACAACGCCATTGCCTGGAGAGTACACAACTGCTCCTATTGGAGCAGAGATGTCCCAGGCTAGTACACTACCTCTCCTTGGGTTTGTATGATCTTTCTCGTCTGATGAAAGAACATTCGAGTAAAGAGGCAGATACAGGTACTGACCTATAAACAGGTTGTAGGAACGAACCCTACCTGTCGTCGGACCAGCAGGTGGTTGGCTGGGATTGGTGTTGTAGATTTCTTCGGCTTGCCGGTAGAACTCGGCATCATCAATTTCTGGAGCAAGTCCGAGGATCTTTAGGAATCCGTAGGCTAGGTTTTTCCACCAGCTATTATTGATCTGTTCAGACCATGTAACAGCTCCCAAACTACTGATCCCATCGGCATCACCAAGGTATTGTCGGTACTCGTTCGCCGACTCTACCATTCGGGTGATCCAAGGCTTATGGTGATTCCATCTCCATAAAGCCTTGATTTGTTGGTCGGGGCGCGCTGTCTTATCCCATCCGATTCTGGCCAGCTCAGCAGCCATAAGGTGCATGGCTGTATCTGGATTCCAGAGATCGAAAGGTGGTTCAACCACGTCCCTGTTCATCCATGCCGTGTACGGCATGAATTGCGAACAGCCGAGGGCTCCCGCCCCCCGAGATCCTTTTACCGAATTAAGTGAATAATCCGGTCCGATGTATTTGGATGAAAATGAATTAGGATCACTCCTAATGTCATACTTCTTCCACATCGGCAGGAAGAAATCTCGGAGTTTAGCAAGGTCGTTATTGAAACCTCGCTTCCGGAGCTCCTCAGCGGCAGAAGCCGTTCCTGCATTCGAGCAGTTCCCGGACTCACTTCGAGTAAGCCGGATGTAAATCGCTCGGTCGCAGGATTTTAGCTTTTTAGGGTCATCACGGAATTGCTCTTTACACCAGACCTCCGTGGCGGTTGCCCGCTGTAGGAGATCAGGGGGGATATTGAGCTTTTCCACAATTTGTTCTTCCCTACTGCTTAAGTCGTAGCTCGCTGTAATAGCGAGCGGAGAGGTCTGGAGATCAAGGAAATCAATGACTCCCTCGTTCCAGACGCTCTCCGATACCATGTCCCGCATGTTGTAGAGTACAGCGGCACTGGCACCAAGAGAAACTACCACTATAGCTACGATTAAGGCTAGGAGGATTAATGTGTATTTAGTGACCTGTCCTAACACATTATCCTCCTTTATCGTTTGATAAGAGAGCTACTCGTGCCGAAGAGTTCGACAATTTTTTCTGGGATATCCGGGGAAAACTCAAACTCCCCTCGAGTAGCGAACGGGACTCCAGGGCGTGCAGTGGGGATAAACCCAATCGCTTTTTTGAACCCCGACCCGAGTTCCAGGCGGATACCAAAAGCGATGGAATCCCATGAACCACTGGGCCAAGAGTTGAAACTTTCGGCCGAGTGCTCGATGACAATCGTCATCAGCCCCAGTTTGCGACCTGAGACGATCTGAACCTTGATCTGATTTCTCAGATCGGTACCGACCCGCTCGGACAATTGTCCGTACTGAGTTGTGGGTACGGCAGGTGCAGCTGAGACATCATCGTGGATGATGCTCAGTGGCTGTCCTTTGAACAGTTCATCCCATGCCGCGAGTAGCTGCTTGAGCCACTCGTTGGCATACGCGGCGAACCGCGTCGGACAACTGCCTTGCGACGCTTGTAACACCGCAGGCAGTCCAATTGGACGACCATATTTACGCCACTCTTTCTTGAGATTGGCCCAATAGATAGCAATTTCCCGTTTGTCTTGAGCGATTAGGCGCTCAAGTTCGTGGGCGTTCGAGGCGCCAGGGAGATCGAATCTTATGGGTTGCCCCGTCGATGTGGCTTTTACGTAGTCGTGAATTCTCTCAGGGTTCTGAGAGTAAATCACCGTTACTACGTGTTCGGCTGCGTGCTGAGCTGCAAGCGTTTGGGCCATTGTAGACTTGCCGGTGCCCGACTCACCAACGAGTACGACTGATGTCATCTCGTCTTGGCGAACAAGGACAGGCCAGCCTGACTTGTGGCCCAAGCACATGTTTCCACTTAGATCTGAAGGATCACGCGGAAGGGCGGTGAATAGGTCTAGGACTTCTATTCCCTCGATAGGGGCCGTATTCCACGGAAGTGGAGCAGGTCCACCAGGGACAAATGTCTGGAGGGCTTCACGGAGTCCAAACCCGTCCTCTTCCCAGACGCGAATTTGCTTGGTCTTAGCGACCTTTGCGAGTTCTGCGCCTATATTGTCCAGTGCTTTGGGATCAGTGCTCCCAAAGCGGACTAGTATGGTTGCCCATGAGCGGGATGATGTATCTCTCTCAACATGGACCAAGAGATCCACCGGGAGTGCGTCGATGGCATTTGCAAACGCCTCTACACTACGAGGCAACACTCGCCAGATGGCAAAGTGTTTTTCTCCCAACGTATAGAAATTATGGGAGAAGCTAATTGCCTCAGGAGCTCCTGCGAACAAGACGAAATCTGGATTTGGCTGTGTACCGTTGAGGTTTCGACCAAGCATGGTATCCCAAACAAGGGAGGGAAGCCTGGCGAAATCAACTGTGCGAGTGTCCCCAACAGCATCCTGACCGCTTTCAGGGATACCGAACCCAGCTGGAGCCCATATTACGAGCTCCTTGCTGGTGAATGGGCGGATGCCTTCCCGCAGAGCGGGTGGAACGGTCCATTCACTAAGGGCTTGTAGGACCTGAGCTGTGAGTTGTTCATTGGTTCGCGCTGGGCTCAGTTGCTCTAGAATCGGTCCCAGGGGGACCGGAACCGAGCGGATAAACATCGTAAACCATGGCACTCCAGCCAAAAAGAAACTCTCGACGGAGTGTGGCTTACGATACACGGCAGCAGCTCGCCAGCCGCCGCTAAATCGCCCTGTGGGCTTGATGAGGGCTGTGTTACCGCCCTCGACCCGTGCTGTTTCAATCCCTAGGGTACTTTGGATAGCATGTACCCTTGCTCGAAACGCACGCTCTTTATCATACAAAGCTAATGCTGAGGGACTAAAATGCTCCTCAACAGCGGGCAGCTTATCGCCCGCTTTGCTCTGTACGATGGCATAGCCCTTGGCTACCTTTTCGGTTTTGGGCAGGCAGCTTAAAACCGCCTCTACCGCCTTTCGAATAGGCGGTCCCAAGCCTGGTGATGTCAAAGGAATCCTCCGTTTGAGTGGTTGTTGATTGATTGTGTGTTATTGAGATGTTAATCTCATATCTACTTATAACTTAATTTAGTTCTAAATAGATATGAAACAGGGACGACGGATCGCCGTCCCTGTTGTTATTCGGTTGTAGAATCTTCCGCATCACTTCGAGTGATGCTCGTGGAAGAATCTTTTTTTGTTTTTGGTAGCCTAGCCCAGAACCATGACAGGGTGGGTTGCAGTCTAGCCCAGAGCCACGACAGAGCCTTGCGCCAGTTAGGCGCTTCTGCTCTGTCGAAATGCACTCCAGTCCAGCCTCTTTTGTAGGCAAATCTCGCCCAGAGGTTCATGACCTCACCATACGCCAAGTACACGGCGTAGAAGGTCAGAAAGAACCCTACGGCGTACATTACCGCCGTGAAGAGCCGGGTGCTGAGCATAAACGTGCTCAGAGCAACTACAAACCCCACCATAGCAACATACAGCCACTTGACGTGGATGTATGTGTCCTCGCTACCAATTTGAACGACTTTTGTGGGGTCGTGCCAAAAGCGCACTAACTGTTTCCAGGGGTTCATGCGTCACCCCCTTTAATGTCCGGCGCATTGGTGGGAGGAGGGAAGACTATTTGCCCTTCGTGGGCAATGGTTCCCCCATTGTCGTCCACGATCTTCTTTGACGCCCTCTTAATCTCGGGGTCGTCAGGGGATACGTAGACGATAGTTCCGTCGTCGCGTCGCTCCCGTACAAGCTGTACCGCGTCGTCGACCGCCGCTTTCACCACTGGTGCGGCTTCAGGCGCGCCAGCAGCAGTAGTTGCCACAGCGGCAACGTTGCCTGCTTGTTTAAGAGCGCCTTCTCCAACCGCCTTAACCTTTGATGGTTTATCTTTACCTGTGTTGGGCGCTTGGGGTGGTGGAGTAGCTTGAGCGACGTCTCCGTTTGGGTCAGTGGGACCAGGTAGCCGCTTTTTAGTTGGCGCTGGGGTAACCACCACTGGTCCTCCTCCTGGCGGAGGCGGTGGGACTGGGCGCCATGTTGCGTCCACCCAGCCGTCGTCGCTCTCTCCGCCGCCGTTGCCCGAGCTTTGTGGCGCTCCAGTGGTTTGAGAGCTCTCAGTGCTAGTGTCTGGCTCACTCCGGAACTTATTAATTAGCCATGCAGCGGTGAGCTCGTCACCGATGCCCGCATCTCCGAAGAAACCGGAGATTTTCCCCTTGATATCTACGTTTTGGCCGATCATACCTAAGCCAAAGTAGATGATCAAAGGGCTTAGCATCGTGACTCCCGCTAAGAACCCAATCACCATGAGGTAAATCGAGTTCATGTTGGCGAGCGTTGAGCCCACCACGCCTTCTGGTTTAAACCCTGCCATCATGTCGACCGCTACTTTGTACAGGCGACCGAACATGGCAAAGGTAAAATACCCGCCCATCCAGGCAACAAACGGGCGAGCGGAACCAGAGAAGACAACCCACCACATGACAATTGGGAAAGATAGGATGATTACAATTTCCCACCCGTAGTGCCATGCGATGAGTGTTTTGGTGGCGGCTACAAAGGCAAAAGCCGTTGCTGGATTTGCGTCGGCTGTGAAATTGCCAATAACAAACCCTAACGATTTTCGCACATAGTTGAAAGTCAGGTCATCAGGCCAGAGTTGCAGACCCATTTTATGAAATTCAACTATAATCATGGAGCCGAACGCGACAGCTGAGTCTAGCCAGACCCACTTTATAACCTCAGCCCATTTTCCGTTCGGTAGGGCTTTGGCTATAAAGATCAGGCTGAAAACGATTACGGGAATGGCTAGAACTGTTAAGTGCTCGATAAGCGATCCCTTAAGCGGGACGAATGCCGCGCTTTTAAACGGAACTGCTTTTTCAAGCAATTTGCCGACCTGGTCGTCGGCGCTGCAGCTTGACAAGATCACTGGCAGCAGTCCGACGACCAGAAGTCGCAGGCGTTGTACTCTCATAGGGCTTTAATTACCTGATTAGCCTTCTGAAAGAGACTCTGCCAAATCTTGCCCATGTAGGGTGCAAGCCAGCCAGATTTGGGATGGCCCAGCAGTTCGGGAACTGCGATGACCAGGAGCGAAACGAAGAAGAGCCCGATGATCAAATTTTGCCAATCCATCTTGAGTCCTCTTTTGATGAGGACAATAAGTAAGATGATGGCAATGATCAGTAGTGCAACGTTAGTCAAAACGCTCATTGTTTTTCTCCTTTTTAAGAGAGAGTGAGGGTGAAAAGAAAAGAGTTTTGGCCCGATTGATTGTCGGGTTGTCTTACCCGGTGACTGTTTCGTCATCAGGTAAGGCAACCCTCCCAGAACGTGTCTGAGAAAGGCTGCTTGGGCTTTTTAGGTAAAAGCCTACACCCTAACAATCAACCACTCAAGGATTTTGGTTATCTTGATTGATTGTTAACGTGCTCATTGCTAAGCTCGATAACAATGAAAACCTCCGCTATGGGCGGTTTTGTTTTGTCATCGAGAGCTGTTGTGAGGACGGCGGTTGCCCGTCGCCCTCACTAGCTTACTTCTTATTCTTTTTTTTGCCTTTTTTGCCCTTGCCTTTACGGGCTCGGGCGAAGGCGTGGGCGAAGGCTGTGCCGTTGCGCTCGTTGGGGACGATTTGCCGAATCGCTCGGAGGCGACCGGGTCCAATCCCCTTGATTCTCAGGAGCTGGTAGTCGGTGGCGTTGAGAATCCACCCGACAGTTTTTCCTGCGGAATCGAGGACTTTGCCAATCTCACCTTCGATAAGGGTGCTGGCGGGGAGTTCGGCGGCCTTTTTGGATTCTTCCCAAGCCTGGGCAACCGCCCTGTTGAGTAATTGAGCTTGGGTGAGGTCGGGTGTGGTGAGGGGCAGAATCTCTGCCAAAAGACCTTCGGCCTTTGAGAAGGCTTTGGCGAAGGCAGGGACGGCAGCAATGACTGCGGCATGGTGCGGCCTGTCCTGCAAGTCGAGGAGATTCTTAAAGGCCTTATTGACCAGGTTGTCAATGTAGGCCTTTTCTGCTTGTGCAAGCGTAGACTTGAGGACTGCGTTCTTGGCTTGCAGCGCCTCTGCAATCTTCATTGCGTTGGCGCTGTCGGCCTTGCGCAGGTTGCCGGCTGTTGCTCGGGCATCGTGCAAGGCCCTCTTCAGTTGTGGGTTCTCCTGCACCTTGCGCGGGAGATTGGCGACCTTTTTTTGGAGAGCCTTGAAGGCTCTCAAGGTCGCGATGGGTGAAAGGTTAGAAGACGTCATGGTCTTACTCCTTGAGTGTTTTGAAAAGATGGATGGTTGATATGCCCTTTCATTTTTTAAGGGGTAGAGGAGAAACAAGACTACATGGCTGCCCTGCACTTTAGTAAAGTCATGCCCCTTCTCTACCCCTTACTATTGTGAGGTGCTACACATCTTATAGCAGATGTGTTGTTGTGCGTTACATATAGCATGTGTAACACGATTTGTCAATTGTTAGACTAATTAAAAGTGGGTATTTTGTGAGTTGTGAAAATGTGTTACCTACTTATTCGTTATATATAATCGCAAAAACAGCATAAGGCAGTAGGGTTATATTCTATGGGGTACTTCCTGGCAAAAAAGACCGGGAACTGCTGTGTTCTCGTTCCGTTACTCCCCCTGAAACGGATGTAGAACTATGCAGCTCCCGGTTTCCCCAATACTGCTCCCCTAAGCAAGGAGGTACGAACGAATTATAACATGGAATTAGTTGATGCTAATAAAAATACATCACCGTAATGAATAAATCTTAATAATGTTAAGTAAATAAAAAAGGCGAAAGGAAGTGGGACTCCCTTTCGCCAGATGGTCATTGGGCAAATAGAAAGATGACACTAACTACTGCCCAGGAGAATACAGCTACAGCTATCAATCCGAGAAAGATTAATATTCCTCGGACTAGCCCTCTGGCTGAGGGGCAACGAAGCTTCCACTCGGGGTGATTTGTTTTCCATTCTTGCCAGCTGTCCTTGACCAGCCAGCCCAGTCCAACAAGAATGAAAAAGAACAGTACAAAATTTATCAGATTATCAGGATTAATCATAATGTCTCCTTATTGAGTGGTATTTGAAAAGAACTGTTGCCTTTGTTGGCGTTGGTGGAATTGTAGCATTATTACGCAACGGGTGTGTAGGAGGGGGTGGAGAGTTGAAGAGTTGAAGAGCGTCGTTGCGAGCGATAGCGCGGCAATCTCGAATGGGTAGATTGCCACGGAATTTACATAATAAATTCCTCGCAGTGACAAGAAAACGGCAATGGTTCCGTCATTGCGAGAAGCGGAAGCGACGAAGCAATCTTCTGTCATGTTCGAGACTGCCGCGTTGGTTAGCACCAACTCGCAGTGACGAAAATGTTGCTTCGCCCCGATATCTATCGAGATTGCAATGATGCATGTTTCATGTGCTTAAGAAAACGATAGACTCTTGCGTGATGATGAGTTAGTAGTAAAATATTTAATGCAAGTGAAGTGGCATTTAATTAATCATGCAAGAAGCAGAAGGGCAACAAAATCACAATCAAGCCAGTGCAAAAACAAAATACCCTAGTCCCCTATTTATATTTTTAATGGCTTTAATCTTTGGATTTGTGGGTGGAATTGGTGGGACTTATACCGCTTTTAAATACCTTGGCACGCCTGTAAAGCAAATGGTTAAAGAGGAGGTTAAAACCCAAGTTGTTGATGAAAGCTCGGCAATTATTGACACTGTTGAAAAAACTAAGGATGCGGTTGTTAGTATCGTTATCAGTAAAGATGTTCCTGTTTTTGAAAATTATCGCTTTGATCCGTTTGGCGATGGGTTCTTCTTCCCGTTTTATCAAAGAAAACAGGTAGGTACAGAAAAGCAGCAAGTTGGGGCTGGAACTGGTTTTTTTGTGTCGGATGATGGAACAATTGTTACGAACAAGCATGTGGTTAGTGATCCAGATGCGGAGTATACAGTGATACTAAATAACGGGGAAAAGTACGATGCAAAGGTCTTAGACCGCGATCCTTACATCGACATTGCAGTAATTAAAGTTGCCTACAAACCAAAAACCTATATTTCTCTTGGCGATTCATCGAAGATAAAGGTTGGTCAACGAGTTATTGCAATCGGGAATTCGCTTGGGCAATTTTCTAATACCGTTAGCGAAGGAATTATCTCCGGACTTTCCCGCTCAATTGTTGCTGGCTCTGGAACTGGTAATTATGAGCAGTTAAATGATGTTATTCAAACCGATGCTGCAATTAACCCTGGTAACTCTGGTGGTCCGCTTTTGGATCTTAACGGAAATGCGATTGGTGTAAATGTTGCTGTAGCCCAAAACGCGGAAAATATTGGTTTTGCTATTCCAATTAATACTGTAAAGTCGATACTGCAGTCAATTAAGGAGCATGGAAAGATTGTTCATCCATATCTTGGGGTCCGTTATGTCCAGATAAATAAGGATATACAAAAGAAAAATAACTTGAGCGTTGACTATGGCGCTTTGATTGTGCGAGGCGAAACCCGAACTGATTTAGCAGTTATTCCAGGAAGCCCAGCTGATAAAGCAGGACTTAGGGAGAATGACATAATTCTTGAGGTTAATGGTGTAAAACTTGATGAAAAGACGAGTCTGCAACGCGAGATTCTAAAATATAACGTTGGTGATGAGATTACTCTAAAGGTTCTTAGCAAGGGTAAAGAAAAAGAAGTAAAGGTAACCCTTGAGGCAAGGGAGGGGTGAGTTTGAGAGTTAAAGGGTTGCAGAGTTGGAGGGTGGGAGTGTTTAAGCTTTGGAGTATTTCAGTACATTTTGAACGTTGGGCGCATACTTTTGTACTCTAGTGGATGAGAGTGTTTATCGGGGATTCTGAGATGATTAGAGAATTACAGGGTTTGAGAGTTGTAGGGTTTAAGAATTTCAGTGTTAAAGGTTAATAGCTTTGAGTCTTAAGCATTTACTCCAGTACTCCAGTGTACGGGAGTGCTTATGAGCGTGGGAGAGTTGTAGAGTTGAAGGGTTGTAGAGTTAGAGAGTTATCGCGCTATTTCGCGGTATTTTTTTATTAAGCCGGTGACTCGTTTTCTACTTTCTAAAGTTAAATCAAGCAGTTTGTCAAAATCCTCTTGTTTATCAGCAAACATTGATAGATCTCGTGCGGTTAGTAATATGTCTTGATATACAAACGTTGCATCACGACTTGCTTCGTAAAACTCTAACTTCTTTTTGGGGTCTTTGCGGTTGTAACCTTGCACTAATGTCTTGCTAACTTCATGAGCTGCGTCAACTAACCTATCACGCATATCTCCAGTATTTGGGTCGAAAATGCTGGTTAATCGATGTGTAGTTACAACTAACTCATGAGCTGATTGCCATACACCAAAGTCCTCAAACCGCTTAGAAGATGAACGACGTTGCTCTTTTTGCCTTTGGTTATTGCCATCGTCAGATACTTGTTGTTGCGGTTGTGCCTGCTCTTCAGAAGTCTCGTCTTTAATGGTTACTTCTTGAGATTCTTCTTGTGGTTGAACGTCGTCTTGCATAGTGTAATTATACGGATGATAGCAAAAAACTCAAGATTAGATTTCAAATCTTTCTGCTAGCTTGAGGAATCGGTTGTATTTAGAAACCCGCTCACCTCTTGCCAAGTTCCCAGCATTTAAAAACCTTGATTGGGTTGCAATTGCTAGGTCTACAATAAAGGTGTCTTCAGTTTCAGCCGCTCTGTCTGCAACAAAGAGTTCAATCATGGCGTCTTTGGCTACCTTCATAAACCTAAGCGTTTCTGTAACTGTTCCGATTTGGTTTGGTTTCACTACAACACTGTCAATTGCATTATGGCTAATTGCTGTATAAAGGCGCTCAATGTTGGTGGAGGTAATATCATCACCAGCAACAAAAATTCGTGGGTAAGCCTTATTTAATGTTGCAAAGTCTTCCCAATCTTCTTCGTCAAATGCGTCTGTTATTAAAAGAATGGGGTATTTCCTAAGTACGTTGTCTAAAAAGTCATCAGGCAGGGCGTTTTCGATGTGGGAGCCGGCGACGTCAAAGCCATATAAAATCTTATTGTGTACTTGATAATTAGTTTTTCCTACTGCCTCTATCATTGCCTCAAGTGGCTGATATGGATTATCGAATGTTGTTACATACCCTCCTCTTTCCCCTGTGTTAACGATTAGACCTTTTGATTTAAGGACCTTACGCAATTCAAAGCTAATTTCTGCTGCTGCCCTTATTTGGTCTTTAGAAGTTGTTAATCCAACAGGAAAAATAAAGAAGTCTTCAATTCCAATCGACGTATCCCCTACCATTCCCCCATTTATTACTGAAAACGCAGGTATTGGTAATTTAGGCTTCATTCTATCGTCTGCAATGTTGACTGGTTCTTCGTGAAAGTTAAACGCCTCGATGCGTAAAAACAGATGATTTAGGTGCTCGTATAGTTCTTTTCTTTGAATCTTGGCTGCGGCTCGGGCGGCTGCTATTGAAACAGGAAGGGTTGCATTGCTGCCCAAATGAGACATGTTAGGAGTTCCGTCTAGTTCTATAAGAATTTGGTCGATTTTAAATTGCTCCATTGGATCAAGTTTTTTCATGCGGGGTGCAATTATCTTGTTAACGTTTTCTAATGCATGCTCGATCCCTTTACCAAAATAAACACTAAAATCTTTATCAAAAAGTTCTACGGCTTCGTGGGATGATTTGGATAAACCGCTTGGTGCAGATGCAGTAACCGTTGATTTATCGGTTAAATGGAGTGTCACCTCGACTGCAGGTGCTCCAGATGAGTTGATTATTTGTCGTCCTTCTAGTGATTCTATTAATACCATCTTTTGATTATAAATCGTTTTGGGAAGGCTTTTAAATAGAATTTCACGCTCTCCCCTAAAACTGCTATTATGTTATATAAAAGCGACTTAAATAGCAACTATGTTTGGATTAAGCAAGAACAAAACTAAAGGCTCAAAGCAAGATAACGCACAAATAGACAAGCAAAAGCTGGAGAAGCTAACGTACGCATTATCTCAACTGCGAGAAATTGTAAACTCTTTAGCTAACCCGATCTTTGCGTTCGAATTTGACGGATCAATCTATTACTTTAGCCAAGGTGCTTCAAAAATACTTAAAAAACCATTACCTGCCGTGTTGGGAAGAAAGTGGTTTGTTGTTTTGCCCCTAGAGCCAAAGGACAAAATGCGCGAGATGTATTCTAACTTTGTTGATAAAAAGCAAAAAATCAGCGGTGAGTTTACAGGACCAGATAATAGACCAATTGAGTTAGTTATAAGTCCAATTCATTTTGGGCAAGGCGGTGTTGTTAGTGGTGGAGTTGTTGAGATAATTGACCTGACGCAAAAAAAACAGTTCCAGCAACGTCAAATTGATTTTATATCTTTCATTAGTCATGAGCTTCGGACCCCAATATCAAGTGCTAAAGGGTATTTGGACGTAGTACTGCATGAGGCTGATTATCTAAAACCTGAGCATAAAAAGTTCTTAGAACGTGCAATGGCTAGTACGCAAAGACAAGCCGATACAGTCGAAAAGTTAATAGATTTAAGTAACCTTGAACGTGGTCAAATGATAGTAACACTGGAGGAGATAGACATTATTGCCGAGATTCAGGATGTGATTGCTTATTGGCGAGATGTTGCCTCGAAAAAATCGCTAAGCCTCAACTTTTTGTATCCGAAATTTAATATTCCTCACGTTAAGGCTGATGTGACGTTGCTTAGAACTATTCTAAATAACTTGTTAGACAATGCAACCAAATACACGAAAGAAGGCTCCATAGAAGTAAGCTTGTACCAAAAAGAGTCATTCGTTTACGTTGCCATAAAAGATACTGGTCCTGGTATTGCTGAGGATATACAAAAAGAGATTTTTGAAAAATTTGTCCGAGGCGAACATAGTATGACGGAAACTACTCAAGGCAGTGGTTTGGGACTATACCTTGCTAAACGGTTTACAGAGCAAATGGGTGGGAAGCTAACACTTGAAACTAAACTAGGAGAAGGATCTACGTTTACTTTCTCGTTGCCTGTTTTCTAACCTTCTCGTTGAGCTAAGAAATTTTTAACTTCTTGTATTATTTGTGATGGTGTGTAGGCAGACTTAATAAGATAACTTTCTGCTCCATTCTCAAATCCTTCTTTAATGACGCTTTCTTGCCCTAAGTTAGTAAGTAAAATCACAGGAATATCTTTCGCTTCTTCTTGTCCTTTTAGTGTTTTAAGTAAACCAAGCACGTTTAGCTTGGGAAGCATGATATCAAGTAGTATCAAATCAGGCTTTTCTTGAGTTGCTTTTAAGAGACCATCTGGTCCGTCTTCTGCAGTTACAATTGTGTAACCTTCTTTTACAAATTGTCTTTGGTATAACTCGCGAATGAAAAAGTCGTCTTCAACTATTAAAATCTTTTCTGCCATGATTCTATTCTGCTTTCTTTTTTGAATTATGTCAAATATTTTTTAGACTAAAGTCTATCCAGGGAGTAATCTACTAAGCTTTTCGTATTCAGCTTGCTTGACAAGTAAGCGCGTGTCGTCAATAACATCGGGTGAGACACTAATTGAGGTCGCTCCCCAGTCTACCAATTTGTGGATTAGTTCGGGATATTCACTTGGTGCTTGCCCACAAATTCCGCTCATAATTCCATGCTCTTGGCAGGTTTTAATTGTGTGTTCAATTGCCCAAAGCACTGCAGGGTTTCGTTCGTCAAAGATATGGGCAATTTTTCCATTGTCCCGGTCAACACCCAAAATTAATTGAGTTAAGTCGTTACTGCCAATTGAAACTCCATCGATTCCAACTCCAATAAACTCTTCAAGCATAATCACTGTCGATGGAACCTCAACCATGATAAGAAGCTTAAATGTCCCTGATTGGTAAAGACCAACCGATGCTAAAATCTTTTTAACCGCCTTTAGTTCATCAGGAGTCCTTACAAATGGAAGCAATAGCCAAAGGTTCTGGTGGTATCGCCGAACTCTTTTTATGGCTTCTAGCTCCATTAGGAATACTTCTGGATCTGCGATGTATCTTGACACTCCCCTAAATCCAATCATTGGGTTTTCCTCATCTTTTTCGTATTTTTCTCCACCCTTTAGCCCTTTGTACTCATTTGTTCTAAAGTCTGTTGCTCGGTAAATGACTGGTCGTGGATCAAACGCCTTAGCAAACTTCATAATTCCCTCGTATAGCTCGTTAACGAAGTGCTCACGCTTACCTGTTTCAAGCATATATCGTGGATGCTCACCAATATTTGCAATCATAAATTCAGCGCGAAGTAAGCCAACTCCATCTACATCTCTTTTTGCCATCTCTTCTGCCAACTGCGGTTCACCTAAGTTGCAGTAAACTTTGGTTGCTGTCTTTTCTGGTAGTTTTATGTTCGATGTTGCTGTTAAATTCTGTGGCATTGCTGCTATTTTGTGCTCCTCTGGAATATCTACTTCACCCTTGTAAACTTTTCCGTGTTTACCATCGACTGTGACGATCTCGCCTGTTTTTAGTGTTTTCGTAGCTATTTCTGTTCCAACAACTGCAGGAATGCCAAGTTCACGGCTAACTATTGCCGCATGCGATGTGCGTCCGCCAAGATTTGTAACAACCGCCACGGCTCGCCTCATTGCAGGAACATAATCAGGTGTTGTCATGTCTGTAACAAGTACGTCACCATCTTTGACCTTGTTGATCTCTTTAGGGCTCTTAATGATTTTTACAGGTCCAGTTGCATGACCAGGACTTGCGCCTAGACCTTCAATTAATGCATCTGGAAGTGGTTTAGCGGGTGCTTCTTCAACTATTTGATTAGCATCGGTAGGACTTTCGGGCGAGTCAATAGTTGTGATTGGGCGAGCTTGAACTATGTAAACGTTGCCTCTTTCAATTGCCCATTCAATATCTTGCGGATGTTTGTAATGCAGTTCTAGATTTTTACCAATTTCTGCAAGTTGAACTATTTGTTCATCTGTAACCTTTTGTTCTTTTTGGTATGCTTCTGGGACCTTTACCCAAAATAGCTCGCTTCCTTCTCTAAAAGGCTCCGCATTCTTTGGAGCTTTATCAGACCTTGCTAACATTCTTAGCTGCTTAACAATGTGCTTGCTTATGATTGTTAGACTTCTTTTGTCGACTTGGTATTGGTCTGGTGTGATTGAGCCGCTAACAACGGCGTCGCCGAACCCAAATGCTCCTTCTATTGAGATTGTGTTGTAATCATTGCTAATTGGATCAACTGTAAACATCACTCCTGACGCCTCACTGTGAACCATTAGTTGAACTGGGATTGCTATACCAACCTTGAAGTGGTCAAATCCTTGCTGAACTCGGTAAAAAATTGCTCTGTCTTCAAAGAGTGATGCCCATGCCGCTTGTATTGTTTTAATGACATTCTTTTTCCCTTTAATGTTCATGTAGCTTTCCTGTTGGCCGGCAAAGCTAGCATTAGGCAGGTCTTCTGCAGTTGCGGATGAACGAATTGCGACAAGTGCGTCCTTGCCACCAGAGAGTTTTTGATATGCAGAGACGATTTCGTTTTCCATCTCTTTGGAAAGTTTTGAGCTCATTATTAGTTTGCGCGCGAGTTCACCGCGTTTTTGGAGCTCTTTGGAATCGTTAACGTCAAGTCCTGCAAGAAGTTTTTCGAGTTTCTTTTTAATGCCTGTGGTTTCTACAAATTCAAAATAAGTTTGGGCGGTAACTACAAAACCATTAGGAACTGGAAAACCTGCTTGAACCATTTCGCCCAAGTTGGCACCTTTGCCGCCAGCGATTGCGACATCATCCTTGCCAATCTCTTCAAACCATTTTATGTACTTTGCTTTCTTTGGCATTGGGCAGATTAACTAACATAAAAAGATTAGCACGTTTACCAGGAAGTTGTAAAGGGTTAGAGAGTTGAAGAGTTGTAGGGTTGTAGAGTTAGGGAGTTACGAGTTGGACGCCCCGCCATCGGCACGGCTTACAGAAGAAGCTTTGCTTCTCCCGTAAGTACGCATGGCGTACGTCCAACTCGAGCGTAGCGTGGCGATCTACTGTTAGCAGATAGCTTCAGTCGTTTCACTCCTTCTCAATGACATTAAAGGTCACATTGCTGTAGTTGCTTTGCTCTTGAACCCTCAAACGCGCCAACTCTTTAACTCTACAACACTTTAACCCGTTGACTCTCTAACTAATCCCAGAACTCCTGATAAACACTTTCGTCCACTAGAGTACGAAAGTATCAACCAACGTTCAAAACGCGCTGAAACTCTCTAACCCTATAACTCTTCAACTCGTAACTCTCTAACTCTACAACCCTGTAATTCTATAACTCCTCCTCCCTATATCGCTTTTAGTATCTCTTTAATCTTTTGCTCGGTGGTTAGTTCGGGGTTGATATTACTTAGTTTTGGTTCAATTTCTTTTCTTTTATACCCAAGTTTCATAAGTGCACTGATTACATCATCGGCATCTTTGTGTTTTGCTTGTAGTTTGGCTGGGTTAATACTTTTGTCGCTTGTAAATTTAGTTTTTAACTCGATAATAATTCTGCTTGCATTTTTTCTGCCAATCCCAGATACAGATGTGAATAGCTCGACAGAGTCGTTTATAACTGCCTGTTTTATTTGCTCAGGTGTTGCAATATCAAGAACCCCTAATGCACTTTTGGGGCCAATGCCAGAAACCGAATTTAAGAGTTTAAAGATGGTGCGCTCGTCGATTGATTTAAATCCAAATAGTCTTAAATCGCGCTCTCCTACTACCATTTCTAACCAAAGACTAATTGTGTCATTTAGTTTAATTGAGGATAGAAGTCCTTGAGTTGCATAAATCTCGTAGCCGATATTATTGGTTGCGACAATAAGAGTGCTTTCGGAGACATTAATCACTTGCCCCTTAATAAAAGAAATCATGGAACTATTATATTGAGGTTACTAGTAAATTACAAAGGCACGTAGACAAGCGCAAATACCGAAATCCAACATTGTAAACAGACTCTAAACTACAAACACCACAAATCCTAAACACGACAAACAAATCACAAATTTCAAACATAACAAACGTTTAAGTTTTTGGTTTGTAGTTGGGCCTTCCCTTATTACTTAATACCTGAAGTCTGTTTGGGACATTTGTTATTTGTAACTTGGAATTTGTTTGATCTGTTTGGAACTTGGGGTTTGTGATTTGTTTGTAGTTTGCTATTTGTAACGTTTGGGATTTGATACTTTATCCTTTCAGCTTGCTATTCGTTACCGCTTTTGTTATGGCGATTGCCAAAGCGTCTGCTGCGTCGTCTGGTTTAGGGATAGATTTTAGTTTGAGCATATTAGTTACCATTATTTGAATTTGCTTTTTTGTGGCGTTGCCGTATCCGGTTAGTGCAACTTTTATCTCTGCAGGCTTAAATTCTGCGGGCGTTAAGCCTTTTTGTGCTAGTAGTAACATTGCCACTCCTCTAGCTTGCCCTACAGTCATTGCTGTTTTTGCATTTTTACCAAAAAAGAGCTCTTCAATTGCTACTTCACTTGGTTTATATTCATCAATTATGCCCTCGAGCTCTTTATAAATTTGCATAAGGCGGGTTGGAATTTTTTCTTTGGCAGAAGTTCTCACCGAACCATAGTCCAGCATTGTGATTTTTGATTTTTCTACTTGGATTATCCCCCACCCCATATCAGCAATACCGGGATCGATTCCAAGAATTATGCGCGTTTGAGTGGTTTTTATCATGCTTTTTAACTGATATGATTATAGCAGTGGTTAAGAAAACATCTATAGAGTACAGTGGCAAAACTGTTGAAGTTAAGGCTCCTTCCGACTACTTAAAAGACTATTTTCAAAAAGCCGCTCAAGTTAAGCGCTACGAAGATCCGCGCTATCCTGCAGGTTTTATTGAAGATGATTTGTTAAGTCATATACAAAGGGTTATTAACATGGTAGATCAACTCGATTTAGATGGCACGCAAAACGAAGAAATCAAGAGAATGGCATGGGTTCACGATTTGCCAGAGGTTGTGCTTGGTGATTTACCAAACGTTGCCCGAGATGAGGGACTTCTTGAAGAGCACGATGAAGCTACTGTTGCAAGAGAAATGCTAAATGACTCAGATTTAGATTTATATGAACAGGTCGAGACTGCGTCGGATTATCTTAAAGGTAAATCTAACGAGATCCCAACTGGGAATGCATTAATACTTAAAGTTCTTGATTCAATTGATGGGAACTTATTTTTTCATCGGCATGTATATGACTGGATTAAGGCGGGAAGGACTTTTGACGAGGATATGAATTCAGCACTTACTTATACATTTAAGCAATTCCAGAATTATAAGGATAGGCTTTCTGCAATAGATGCTAATGAAGTTCCTGAAGTGTTGTTGGCGATTGATTTATTGGATTTTGAAATCGAGTACATAAGAGGCTTGTGGGACAGCGATGAAGACTTAATCCCTGAGTCTATCGCTTTTTATTTAAGCTCTGATTTATAAACCTGAAAGATGCTGTGTAATCTATCTTGATACCTAATATCTTAGGCTTGACATATGATGTTATTTTATTGTAACAAGTACCAATGAGGGGTGGTGATTTTTAATGGTAAAAAAATATTTACTAGATTCACTAGATGATGTCTTGGATGATGGCGGCAGTGATGTTGCAGAAGAGTTGGATGAACTGGAAGAAGAACTAGATGATTTAATTGGTGACGATGATTGGGATGATGATGAAGACGATGAGTTAGAACTAGTCTTTGATCCCGATTTAATTGGTGATGATTTTGAAGAGTAATACCTATTGGGCGGCTTGGTGCTTGTCGCGCTTTCGGCGAGCACCGGTCGCGATGCAAGCTTCAAACCTTTCAAGTTACAAACTCCGAACATGACAAACGTTGTAAACAAATTACAAATCACAAATTTCAAACACTACAAACAAAGTACAAGCAACAAGCTCTAAACAAAACAAACTTTTTTGAATCTTTACCTTACGATTAAACATCTCTTTACCGATAAAACCTGTTTGTAATGTTTGATTATTTGTAATTTGAAGTTAGTTTGTGTTGTTTGGTGATTGTTGCGTTTGTGAATTAGTACTTGTAATTTATAAACGTTTGATAGGTTTATTATTTGAGGTCTATCAGTTTGATTTTGTGACCTTATTTACTCCTTCTTCTGTTGCTACGCGACCTCTTGGGGTCTTCTTAATAAGACCTTTTTGTAGTAGGAATGGCTCAATTACGTCTTCAATGCTTCCTTTATCTTCTGAAATTGTTGCAGCAATAGTTTCAATTCCAACAGGTCCACCTCCGAATTTGTTTACGAGTACATGAAGGTATTGGTAATCTAGTTTTGACAGACCGTCTACGTCAATTCCTAGAAGATTACATGTTTTTGCAATAATTTCTGGCGTTATCTCTCCGTTGTTGTGTACATCGGCGTAATCTCGTACTCGTTTTAGTATGCGGTTGGCGATTCTTGGGGTTCCTCTGGAGCGTGACGCAATGATTATTGCAGACTCAGGGTCTAGATCTGTGTTTAGTAACTTAGCAGATTGCATAACAATTCGGCTAAGCTCTTCATCTGAGTAGTATTCAAGTCTAAGAATTGTGCCAAATCTATCCCTAATAGGTGCACTCATCAGCCCTATTCGAGTGGTTGCTCCAATTACTGTGAACTTGGGTAACTCAAGCCGCAAAGTCCTTGCAGATGGACCTTGCCCTACTACGATGTCTAAAACATGATCTTCCATTGCGGGATATAAGGTTTCTTCAACTACTTTGTGAAGTCTGTGAATTTCGTCAATAAACAAAATATCGCCATCATTTAGGTTAGTCAGAATTGATGCTAAGTCCCCTGCCCGCTCGATTGCCGGTCCTGATGTGATTCTAACGTCAACTTCCATCTCGTTGCCAATAATTCGGGCAAGTGTGGTTTTGCCAAGTCCCGGCGGACCGTATAAAAGTATGTGGTCGATAACGTCGCTTCTTTTTTGTGATGCGCGAATTAAAATGTCGATATTTTTTTTGACATCTTCTTGCCCATGATAGTGGGCTAACCTTTGCGGGCGGAGGGAACTATCTAGTAGTGGATCTTCTGTAGGGTCGGATTCAGGTTTTATTATGTCATCATCCATAGAACGATTATAGTACAAGAAAGTTTTATAAACGACTGAAAGCCGTTTTCAAGCTACAAATCACAAGCACGAAACAATCTAAACAAGTTACAAACAAAACAAGCAACAAATTACAAACAAAGTAAACTCTTGGATTTCTTTGGCTTACCGTTGAACGTTTATTTGTGGCTTGATATTTGGGGGTTGTTTGTAATGTTTGACTATTGTGGTTTGAGATTTGTTTGTACCGTTTGGAGTTTGTAACGTTTGTACTGTTTGTGCTTTGAGTCCTACGGCTTCATTTTTGTGTTATAATCCACTGTGTATGGCAGATAAAGCAAAGACGAAAGAGACCGCCAAGCCTGCTGCGGAAGTGAAAAAAACGTTTAGTATTCTTACTCTTTTCCCGAAAATGTTTAAAGGACCTTTTAGTGAGTCCATACTAAAAAAAGCACAAAACGACGGGATTATTGAGATTAACATTTACAATATCCGAGATTGGGCTAAAGACAAAAATGCAGTAACGGACGACGAGCCCTATGGCGGCGGTGTCGGAATGGTCCTAAAGCCTGAACCAATTTTCGCAGCGGTAAAGGATATTAAGGAAGAGTACGCAAAGACGCATACGGATAAAGATATAACTCACACAATTCTCCTTACGCCAAAGGGGCGCAAATATAATTACAGGATTACTAAAAAACTTTCAGAGTTAAGCCACATAATCTTAATTTGTGGGCACTATGAAGGTGTTGATCACCGAGTATTTGAGCACTTGGTTGATGAGCGTCTTTCTATTGGTGATTACATACTAACTGGTGGAGAGATTGCTGCTATGGTTGTTGTAGATAGTGTCAGTAGGTATGTTGATGGAGTTTTAGGTAATGCAAAATCAAAAGAGGAAGAGTCGTTCATGGTTGGACAAAAGGGAATTCTAAAGGCTCCTGTTTATACTCGTCCCGAAGAGTTTGAAGGACTAAGAGTTCCTGAAGTTTTGCTTTCTGGTAACCACCGTGAAATCGAACGCTGGAGAGAGCAAGCGGCAGAAGAATTAACCAAAGAATACCGCCCAGATCTACTTGAAAAGAAGAGTGGGTATATTTAGGGTTACCTAGTTACATAGTTGCTAGTTGGCTGGTTACTAGTTGTTAGTTAGGTAAAAGGAGTACGCATCCGATGATATCTAAATCAAATAACAAATTACAAAGTTTAAATCACAAACAAACTACAAAATACAAACATAAAAAATCAAGCGATTTTGATTTGGTAAAGAGAACACTTTATTTTGCACGTTTTATAA